>DASUOE010000088.1:0-7124 GCA_036276805.1 Woeseiaceae bacterium
CGTGCTTCCGCCACGGCCTGGCGCAGGTCCTCGATGCCATAGCGGCCGTCGTACCGGTCGACGTCGTTCGGCTTGCCGTCGGACAACATGAGCAGGAGCCGGTGTCTCGCATCCTGCTGCATCAGCTCCGCCGAGACGTGCCGCACCGCCGCCCCGGCACGCGTGTATTGTTCCGGCTCGAGCGCCGCGATGCGCAACGCGGTCTCGTCGCCGTAGGTTTCGCCGAATTGCATGATCGGCCGCACGGTGACGTGGTCGGGTCCCTCTCCCGAGAAGGCACGGACCGCGTACGGTTCGCCGAGCGCGCGCAGGGCTATGCAGACGAGCAACAGTGCTTCCCGCTCGACGTCGATGATCCGCCTGTGCGACGCCACCCAGCCGTCGGTCGAACCGCTCACGTCGACGAGCAGCATGATCGCGATGTCGCGCTGTGCGGGCGGGCAGCGCTGGTACAGGTTTTCGGACAGCCGCGTACCGGCGCGCAGGTCGGCCAGCGCGTCGATGCAGGCGTCGAGGTCGATTTCGTCGCCATCGGTCTGCCGCTTGAGCACCCGCCTTTGCGCTCGCAGCATTTCGAATTGGCGCCGGATCGCTTCGAGCATCGGCCGGTGTTCGGCCAGCGTGCGATCCACCCATGCGCGCGTGCCGGTTTGCGGCGGCAGCAAATGCACCGTCGCGCCGGGAAACCGGTAGGCGGCGCGGCCGTAGTCCCATTCGGGATAGGTAAACAGGGACTCCGCGGCCATGGCGGCTTCGGCGCGGTCGCGAGGGCTAGCCGGGGGCGGATCGTCGGAGAGCAGCACCTCCTTCGGCGTGCCGGGAGAACGCACGAGCTGTGCCTCTGGCAGCTCGCCCAGCATGTCCCCGAGCGCTTCAGTCTCCGCATGTTCGTCGCGGTCGACAGGCCGCTGCACACCCATCGGGTCTTCTGCTTTCTCGTGCGGTTCGTCGGCCTGCATCATCCAGGTGCCCGCCTCGCGGGCGTCCGCTTCGTCTTCCGGCTGCGGCCGCCGCACCCGCGGCCGGCGCGGCAGGCGACCCGCGGACGGCATCCGCGTAGCGTCATCCGCGAGCCCGGCATGCCCGGTCACCTCACCCGTCGCTACGGGTTCGGGCGGGAGCAGGTCCCCGGTCCAGCAGTCTTTCAGAAGCAGGGACTGCGTGTGGCGGCCGGCGGGCTCGAACTCCCGCGCGAGGCGGAGCGCCCGCGTCCGGGATTCGAGCGGTGCGGCAGCGTACAGCTCGCGGCATGGCGCCGAGCCACAGTCGGACGCCAGGAGCCGTCGGGCGAACGCCTCGAGCGCACGCGCTCGGGGAGGAAACGCGGCCAGCGGCGGCCGCAGTTCGAGTGCGCGGCGGCGCAGCGTGTTCAGGGGCTGTGCCATGCCCGGCAGCAGGCGAACCAGGTCTTCGTCCGCGGAGACCGCTTCCAGCAGCAGGTAGACGTCGGCGGCGACTCCATCGACCCCGCCGGCGGCACTCCCGTCCATGACTTCTGCGGACGCGCCGGCGCTGCCGCGGACGGCGCGCATCGCCTGCTGCAGCGCCATCGCACGGTAGCAGAGGAGTGCCACGCCGTGATCGGGTACGTCGAGTACCGGGGGCAGCCACAGCAAGCGGCCGTCCGTCGCCGGCACCGGCCGATCGAGCGCCGGTCCGCGCCGGCCGCCGAACAGCGACTGCAGCAACGTGCGCGGCGCCGGCGCCTGTGCCGGCCGCATGTCGTACCAGGTGCCGAACACGCTGTAGACGAGCAGCCCGAGCCGCTGCGATACGTCGGCGAGCGTCAGCGGCGCACTCGCCGTGCCCGCGCGGCCGTAGCGCCGCCAGAGGTCGCGGACGAAGATCGTCGTGTGGCGGGCGACGTCCGTGACGACTTCTTCGGCTTCGGCCACGACGCGCGCCCGCAGGGCCCGATCAGGTGAAGGTGGCGTCGACGAGGTCCTGCATCGCCCCGAGCAGCGCGTCGTCGTCGGTCAGCGGCGCGACGACGGCGGTATGGCAGGCCTCGCGTACGGGAATGCCGCCTGCGATCAGTCGTGCCGCGGCGATCAGGAGCCGCGTACTCGGCACCTCGACCAGCCCCCGGTCGCGCAATTCACGCAGGCGCCGGCCGAGTACCGCGAGGTCGTGTGCGACGGCGTGGGTGGCGCCGCTCTCGCGCTCGATGATGGTCGTTTCGCGATCGGCGTCCGGAAAGTCGAGTTCGAGTGCCACGAACCGTTGCCGTGTGCTCGGCTTCAGGTCCTTCAGCATTCTCTGATAGCCGGGATTGTAGGAAATGACCAGCATGAAGCCCGCGGCGGCCGCGACGAGCTCGCCGGTCTTGTCGATGGGCAGGACGCGCCGGTAGTCGCTCAGCGAGTGCAGCACGACGACGGTGTCCTGGCGCGCCTCCACGACTTCGTCCAGGTAGCAGATCGCGCCTTCCCGCACGGCCCGCGTCAGCGGGCCGTCCTGCCAGACCGTGCCGTCCTGCCGTATGAGATAGCGCCCGATGAGGTCGCTGGCCGAGAGGTCGTCGTGGCACGACACGGTCACCAGGGGTCGGCCGAGACGCCAGGCCATGTGTTCGACGAAGCGCGTCTTGCCGCAGCCGGTGGGCCCTTTCAGCATGACGGCGAGCTCGGCGGCGTGGCATTGCCCGAACACCGCGATCTCGTTGCCGAGCGGCAGGTAGAAGGGTTCCGTACCCCTTCCCGTTGCGATCCTGTCCGCCGCCTGGCTGCTCACGTCGCCGGCGCGGTATCGTACTGCTGCTCGGCCTCGACGCGCGGCGCATGCCGGAAGAAGTCGTAGATGAACAGCGCGACGCCCAGGGCGAAGACGCTGGCCGTGAGCAGGAGCATCAGGAAATGCACCTGAATCTTGAGCTGCGTCTCGAGATAGCCGAGACCCATGATGCGCTCCAGGTACACCTGGCCGATGCCCGCCGTGGCGAACGACAGGGTCATGCCGAACATCCCGGCAAGCTGCAGCCAGAACGCCCAGTACCCGACGGCGCTGCCGCGCTCCTTGCGGCCGACGGTCAGCGACGGCATCGCGTATACGATCATGGCGAGGACGATCATCGCGTAGGCGCCGTAAAACGCGGAGTGCCCGTGCATCGCCGTGATCAGCGTACCGTGCGTCCACTTGTTCACGCCCGGCCAGGTATGCGCGAGCCCGAGCAGGCCTGCGCCGAACAGCGTGAAGACGGCGCTGCCGACGGCCCAGTGCATCGCCAGGGCGTTCGGGTGCGACAGCCCGGAGCGCCGCATCGCCGCGTATGCGTACACGGCCATGCCGACGATGGCGACCGGCTCCAGGGCGCTGAAGAAGCCGCCGATCGGCAACCAGTAGGTCGGCACGCCGACCCAGTAGTAGTGATGGGCCGTACCGAGGATGCCGGCGATGAACACGAGGCCGACGATCACGTACAGCCACTTTTCCATCACCTCGCGATCCGCGCCGGACAGGCGTATGAGCAGGTAGGCCAGGAACGAGCCCATGATCATCATCCAGACGCCTTCCACCCACAGGTGTATGGTCCACCAGCGATAGAAGATGGACACCGTGTAGTTCTCGTAGTGAAGCAGCGCCGGCAGGAACAGCAGCGCGGCGCTGACCAGGCCGAGCACCAGCACGCCTTCGGTGGTCGTGAAACGTCCCGATTTCCTGATCGTCATCGCAATGTTGTAGAGGAAGATCAGCATGCAGACGACGATGACGATCTTGTGCGGCAGCGGCTGCTCGAGCAGCTTGTTGCCGGTGCCGAAGCGGAACAGGTAGCCGATGATGGCGCTGACACCCATGATCACCCACAGGACGAGCTGGACGGCAGCGAGCTTCACGCTGTGCAGTTCGTGCCGCGATTCCTCGGGCACGATCCAGTAGGTCGCGCCCATGAATCCGGTCAGCACCCAGACGATGAGCAGGTTGGTGTGAATGACCTTGGTGACGTCGAACGGGAGTATGTACAACAGCGGGTCGGGGCCCAGGTATTACGCGGCCGAGAGCATTCCGAACACGACCTGCAGGCCGAACAAAAGAACGGCCACGGCGAAGTACCAGTAGGCGACGGCTTGGGATCGGTAGCGCATCGGGGACTCCGGTTCTGATCCTGTGCGGCTACCTGAACGACCGGAGGTAAGCCGCCAGGTCGGCGATCTCCTGCTCGTTCAGCGTCTCTGCATAGGTGTTCGGCATGAACGAAACGCCGTTCGCCGAATACATCGCACCGGGCACCAGGTGAGCACTCGGCATCGTGATGGCCTCGCGGATGTAGGTTTCGACGTCGGTGGCCTCGCCGCTGTAGCCGGCCGAGGCGATCACCTGTTCTGCGCGGCCGGCGAGACCCGCAAGGCTCGGGCCGGCCATATCCGCGCCGGGCTGGGTCGAATGGCAGGCGTTGCAGGCCGGTGTCGCCGTGTGGAAGATATTCTCGCCGCGTGCGACGGCGGAATCGCCTGCGCCAACCGGCCGCGCCGCGTACCCGGCGGGCGACTGGCCGGCGGCAGCCCCAGCATCGCGCGTGAGCCCGCCGGTCACGTAGATCGGGCGCGGCGGCCACCCCTGGTTGTCCACGTTGCTGACCCACTCGAGGAACGTCACGAGGTCCGCGATTTCGTCGTCCGCCAGGTCCTGCTTCGGCATCAGGCGCCGGTGCACCTGCTCGTCATAGAACTGCGAGGGGTCGCGCATGTAAGCCTCGAGGTACGGCCGGCCGCGCAACTGAGCGATCTTCGTGAGGTCCGGGGCGTAGTAGGCGCCCTCGCCGAACAGGGTGTGGCAGTTGATGCAATTGTTCTCGTGCCACACATCCATGCCGCGGGTGACTTCCGGCGTTATGTTTTCCGCATTGGTCAATTGCGGAAACTGCCGGTGGCTGTCGACGGTGAGAATGAGAAAAATGAGAGCGGCGATTGCCGTGGATGCGATCGCGAAGTGCCTGGCTTGTCGGTTGGTCATCGCGCTGCCGGCCGCTCAGACACCGATTCCGGACCAGTGCATCAGCGAGATGAAGACTGCGTATCCGCTGCCCGCCAGCATCAGCAACAGGACGAGCATGCTCAAGAGCTTCATCAGCGGAAACAGTCGACGATGATGCACGGCAACCCCCCAATGTCGCTCACATTAGCGCCCGCGGGGGCGGAATTCAATTCGCCCCGTCCCTTGCGGCGCCGCCGCGTCCGGGTGCCGCCAGCACGTCGCCCAGGAACACCGTTACGGCCTCGCGCATGTAATCGACGTTCGCTTTCTTTTTGAAGCCGTGGCCCTCGTCCTTCGCGAGCAGGTACCACGCGTCCGTTTCGTTCGCGCGCACGGCGGCGAGCATCTGCTCGGACTCGCTCGCCGGCACGCGCGGGTCGTTCGCACCCTGGATGATAAACAGCGGCACGGCGATTTCGCCCGCGTGGTTCGCGGGTGCAATACTCTCCAGGAACTCGCGCATGGAGGGCTCGCGCTCGTCGCCGTACTCGGCGCGCCTCAGGTCGCGGCGGTAGTCTTCGGTGTTCTCGAGGAAGGTCACGAAATTCGAGATGCCGACGATGTCGACAGCGCCGGCAAGCCGGTCCGAATAGTCCACAGCGCTCGCGAGGACCATGTAGCCGCCGTAGGAACCGCCGTACACGACGACCCTGTCGGGATCGAGCGCCGGCTGCTCGGCGATCCAGTCGAGCAGCGCGCCGATGTCCTTGACGGAATCCTTGCGCCGGAGCCCGTTGTCGAGCTTCAGGTAATCCTTGCCGTAGCCATTCGAGCCGCGCACGTTCGGTGCAACCACCGCGGCACCGAGCTCGTTCACCCAGTGCTGGACCGTGGCCGAGAAACCGGGCCGGTACTGGCTCTCCGGCCCGCCGTGGATGAGCACGATCACCGGGTGCGGTCCGGCCCCCGCCGGCGTATAGACCCAGGCGGGAATCTCCATGCCATCGAAGCTCTTGTACCCGATGAGCCGCGGCTGGACGAAACTGTCCGCGTCGAGCCCGCCGAGTTCGCTCTCTGTCCATTGCACGAGTCCGCCCGTCCGGCGATCGTATACCCACGCGTCGCCCGGGGACCTCGCCGAGGAGAACGTAAATCCGAGGCGCTCGCCGCTTGCGTCGAAGTCGGCGAAAGAAAGCAGCCCCGGCGGCAGCGGCGGGCCCGGCCGGCTGCCGCCGCTCGCGAGGTCGAGCAGGTACAGCGCGTCCGTGCCGCCCTCGTTCAACGTGTACGCTGCGGCGCCGCCATCCGGCGATACGGCGAGCAGTTCGGCGTTCCACGCGATGCCTGGCGTCAGTACCTCGATGTCGTCCGTGGCGGGATCGACGACGACGAGGCGCTGGAACTGGCTGTCCTCGTCACTTGCGGTGAGTACTCGGCCGTCCGGCAGGAAGCGGCCGTTGCCCCACGCGACCTCGGCATCCGGCCGAAGCTCGTCGAGCGCGCCACTCGCGAGCTCGAGGGTATACAGGCGCGAGCGGTTTATAGAAAGGTACTTCATGACGAGGAGCCGGCCGCCGTCGGCGGACCAGTCGAGCGGGAAGATCGCGCCTTCGCCTTCCAGCACGACCGTCACGCTGGACGGGTCGGCGGGATCGGCCGTCAGGATGTCCCAGTCGCCGCTGTCCGTCGTCGAGCGGCACCACGCGACGCGGCCGCCGTCGTCACGCCAGGTGAAGGCCTGGTTGCGCGTGCCCGCCTCGGTGAAGTTCGTCGCTTCGCCGCGCTCGAGGTCATAGAACCAGCCCTGGTAGAACTCGTCGCCGCCGGTGTCCTTCGAGAACACGAACGCATCGCGCGCGCCCGCCTGCACCGCCGCGCCGGCGACCGGCTCGTCGTAGAACGTGAGCTGGCGGCGCATCCCGAGCGGCGCGTCGACCTTGTGGACCTGCTCGGTCTCGCCGAAGCGCGTCACGATCAGCATGCCTCCGTCCGCGGTGAAACCGTTGAAGCCGGCCGCACGCGTATTTTCGTACTTCAGCAGCCGCTCGCTGACGGCCGGCGGAATGCCCGGAACGCCTTCGATGACGAGGTTGCCGCGCTCGATGCGCCCGGCGCCGCCAGGCGGCGGTTCCTCCGCACCGGCCACGGAGGCCGCGACAGCGGCGGGTAGCGCGAACCAGGATCTGAACATGCACTTGCGCCGATCTCTTGCG
>DASUOE010000089.1:0-8821 GCA_036276805.1 Woeseiaceae bacterium
AGAACGCCTGCACCTGGTCGGCGCGGAAGCCGTTTTTCCTGAGCCAAAGGGCGAGGTTCACCATGTCGAGGTCGGTCGTGCCCGGATGCGCCGCGATGAAATACGGGATGAGGTACTGCTCCTTGTCCGCCTCGGCGGAGAACTTCTCGAACAGCTCTTTGAAGCGGTCGTAGCTGCCGATGCCGGGCTTCATCATCTTGTCGAGCGGGCCGCGTTCCGTGTGCTCGGGCGCAATCTTGAGATACCCGCCGACGTGGTGCGTCACGAGCTCCTTCACGTATTCCGGGTCCTGGACGGCGAGGTCGTAGCGCAGGCCCGAGGCAATCAGCACCTTCTTCACCCCCGGCAGCGCACGTACGCGCCGGTACAGGGCCGTCAGCGCGGAATGGTCGGTATTCAGGTTGCTGCAGATGCCGGGAAATACGCAACTCGGCAGCCGGCACGCGGATTCGATTTCGCGGCTCTTGCAGGCGAGCCGGTACATGTTCGCCGTGGGGCCGCCGAGGTCCGAGATGACGCCGGTGAAACCCGGCACCGTGTCGCGGATCTTCTCCACTTCCTCGAGGATGGACGCCTCGGAGCGGCTCTGGATGATGCGCCCCTCGTGCTCCGTAATCGAACAGAACGTACAGCCGCCGAAGCAGCCGCGCATGATGTTCACCGAGAAACGGATCATCTCGTAGGCGGGGATGCGCGCGTCGCCGTACACGGGATGCGGCACGCGCCGGTACGGCAGGCCGAAGACGTAGTCCATCTCGGGCGTCGAAAGCGGAATCGGCGGCGGATTCAGCCAGAGGTCGCGGCCGCCGTGCGCCTGCACGAGCGCGCGGGCGTTGCCCGGGTTCGTCTCGAGGTGCAGCACCCGGCTCGCGTGTGCGTAGAGCACCGGGTCGTTGCGCACTTCTTCGAAGGCCGGCAGCCGGATGACGGTGCGGCCACGGTTCCGGCGCGCGTCGGGCACGAAGCGCAACACGTTCGTCGCTTCGGCCTGCGCCGCGGCCGACGTGGTCGCACAGGCGGCGTCCTGCGTATTGACGTACGGGCTCACGATCGAATCGATCCGCCCCGGGCGGTCGATGCGCGTCGAATCGATCTCCCACCACCCCTCGGGCGTGCCTGCGCGGAAAAAAGCCGTGCCGCGGATGTCGGTGATGGCGCCGATGTCCTCGCCGCGGGCGAGGCGGTGTGCGAGCTCGACGACGGCGCGCTCGGCGTTCCCGTACAAGAGCATGTCCGCGTGCGCGTCGGCGAGGATCGAGCGGCGGACCTTGTCGTTCCAGTAGTCGAAGTGTGCTATGCGCCGGAGCGATGCCTCGATGCCGCCGAGCACGACCGGGACGTCGCTGAATGCCTCGCGGCAGCGCTGCGCGTAAACGAGCGAGCAGCGGTCCGGCCGCTTGCCGGCGACGCCGCCCGGCGTATACGCATCGTCGTTGCGCACTTTCCGGTCGGCGGTGTAGCGGTTGATCATGGAATCCATGTTCCCCGCAGCCACGCCGAAGAACAGGTTCGGCCGGCCGAGCGCCTCGAACGGCGCTTTCGAATGCCAGTCCGGCTGCGCGATGATGCCGACGCGGAATCCCTGCGCCTCGAGTAACCGGCCGATGATCGCCATGCCGAAGGACGGGTGATCCACGTAGGCGTCGCCCGTCACGATGATCACGTCGCAGGAATCCCAGCCGAGCGCATCCATCTCCTGCCGGCTCATCGGCAGGAACGGCGTCGTGCCGTAGCACTCCGCCCAGTAGCGGTCGTAGTCGTAGAGGGGTCTGGCGGCGGACACGGCAGGGATCGGCGAATGGGCAGGGCCGGCAATGATACCGCAACTACCCTTCCGCCAGGCTGCGCACCGCCAGGACCAGGGCTTCGCGCATGTCCAGGCGGGCGCTGCGCCCCACGTCCGGGTCGTCCAGGAGTTCGGCACGCTCCGACGGCAGGATGGGCGCCGTGAGATCCTCCGTATCCGCCGGCTCGAAGTCCACGTCGCCGCCGACCGGCAGTGCCGCCTGCCGCAGCAGGGTACGTATGTCGTCCGGGGTGAGCGCGGGATTGATGGTCAGCATGGCGCCGACGAGGGCCGTGACGAGTGCGGTCGAGTACGACGTGCCGCAGCGCAGGTCGTCAGCCCCCGGCGCCGAACGCGGCACGCAGCCGGCCGCGGTGATGTCCACCCGCTCGCCGATATTCGACGACCCGCGGCCCGTGACGAATCGCGGCGACTCCACCGCGACATCCGCCACCGAGCGCTGGTGAGCACCGACCACCAGGAGCTGCGGCGTCAGGAACGACGAGGGCAGTCGATAATCGTCGCTTTCGCTGTAGTGGTCCGCGTTGCCGGCCGAGTTCACGACCATGACATCCGGGTGCTCCCGGCGCAGCCACTTGAAGAACTCCTCGAGCAGCTCCTCGTAACCTTCGAACGCGACGCCGGACCGCACGACGGAATCGATGCTCCTGCCACTGACGCTGGTCGCGCCGACCCGGTGTATGCCCCAGCTCCAGTTGAGCACGCGCGCGCCGTCCTGCACGAGCCGGACGGACGTCGCGACGTTGGCGATGACCCCCGCGTCGGAGCCGCGGTCCACTATCACGTCGATACCCGCATGGTGGCCGTCGAGACTGCGCAGGAAGCCCTGGATGCCGCCGCCATCCCAGTTCGCCGCGACCACCGCGGCGACTGCGGACCCGTGCCCTGACGGGTCGTCGGCATCGCGCGCATACAGCTTGAGCGTGCGCTCGCCCGGCGGAGCCGGATCGGCAAAACCGGGCGCATCGAAATCGACGGCGCGCTCGATGATGCCGATGACTACCGGCGCGGGCACGATCTCCGCCTGCGACGGTCCTGGAATCCGGCGCCGGTAGTAGTCGACGGCATCCATGAAGCGATTGGCCGCGACCTCCTCCGCCCAGCCGCGCCCGGCCAGCGCATCCGCGCCCTCTTCCGCCGACGACTCTTCCACGATCACGCTATCGACGCTTTCCTCGCCGTTAAGCCGCAGTACGAGCGCGTCCCGGTGCACCAGGTCGTCCACCGGCAGCCGCAGCTGGTATACACGCAGCGGCGGCACCGACCCGACGATTTCCGCACCGTACCTTTCGGCCAGGCGCCGCGCTTCAGTCTGAGCATCGAAAGCTTCCTCGACAAGGATGCTGACCAGATCGACGTAGGTCGTGATGCCGTCGGAGTTTCGGGCGACTTCAGCGGCCCCGGCCGCGATAGTCGCGCTGTCCTGCATCGACAGCCACACGGGATTGCTCTGCCGGCCTGCTTGCTTGACCCGTACGGGCCCGCTCCGGTACACGCCGCGGTCGAGCATGAGGCTGAGCGTGCCGTCGGCTTCCGCAACGGCTCCGTCCGTGAGTGTCTCACCTCCCAGTATGACGGCGAATTCGCCCGCGCCACGCCCGTCCAGGCGCAGGCAGAACTCGTGACTGCGCGTGTCGAGCAAATCGCCGCAGCGAACGAGGGACGTGATGCGCAGGGGATCCGCTGCGCTGGCAGCGAGCGGCCATGCGCTCAGCAGGATCGCGGGCCAGAAAGTCGGTCGACACGGGTTTGGGTTCGGCATGCGGCGATCATAACAGCCGCGCAAGGGGACAAGGTTTACTGCGCCAGCAGCACGTAGGTCGCCACCGTGAGTACGACCACGACCGCCGAGACCGTGCGGACGTGCGGCCAGGGTGCAAGGTCGATCCGCGGCGGGGGTACGGCCGCCGGCACGGCCGTTGCCGGGTGCACGGCGCTGATGGCCGCCATAAGCGCCGCCGTCAACAGGAATACGAATGCCAGCAAATGGAGAAAATGCACCGGCTCGGCGAGGCCGAAAGTGCGTGCGAGCCATGCCTGGAGCGGCGCGTGGAACGCAAAGTTAATGCCGTAGAACAGGAGCGGGCCGACGAGGAGCGCCGTCTTCGCCGCCAGGGCGGAAATCCGCGTCGTGAACAGCGCGGCCAGCACGACCGCGAGCATCGGCCCGAAGAACGTGGCGTTGATTTGCTGCAGGTAGTTGTAAAGGCTGCCGCTCGTGTCGATGGCCGGCGCCACGAGCATTGCGGCGACGGCCAGGACGATGCTGCAGGCCCGGCCGGCGGCGACCAGTTGCCGGTCGCCGGCGTCGCGCCTGAGGAGCGGCCGGTATACGCCGAGGGCCCAGAGCGTGGCCGCGCTGTTCAGCACGCTGTTGAACGTGCTCAGCACGGCCCCGACCATCACTGCCGCGAACACGCCGGTAAGCGCCGGCGGCAGCACCGCCTTGACGAGTTCAGGGTACGCGAGCAGGTAGTCCTCGCGCGCGAGCTCGCCCTTGAACAGGTGCCAGGCGATTACACCCGGCAGGACGACGATCACCGGCCCGAGCATTTTCAGGAAGGCACCGATGAGCACGCCCTTCTGGCCTTCCGCGAGGCTCTTCGCACCGAGCGCGCGCTGCAGGATAGACTGGTTGACGCACCAGAAGAACACCTGATTGACGACGAGGCCCGTGAACAGTACGCCGAACGGCAGGAAGCTGCCCGGCTCGTCGCCGGTGATGTCGAACTTCGGCTGCTCCTCGCGGTACACGGCAGCGAACCCGTCGAGCGCGCTGCCTTCGCCCGCGGCCGCGAGCGCGAGGAACGTGACCAGGAGCCCCGCGACCAGGAAGCCGATGCCGTTCACGGTATCCGAGATCGCCACCGCCCGGAGGCCGCCGAAGATGGCGTACAGCGAACCCAGTATCCCGATGCCCCAGACGAGCAGCCAGCGCGCCTCGGCGATACCGACCCCGAGCCGTGCGGACACGTCGAACAGGCTCTCCATGCCGGCGGCGCCGAAGAGCAGCACGACGGGCAGGATCGCCGCGGCGTACGAGGCCAGGAACAACAGCGACATGATGACGCGCGTCGGGCGGTCGAAGCGCGCTTCGAGGAAGTCGGGGATAGTCGTGATGCCGGCCTTGAGGTAGCGCGGCAGGAAGACGAGGGCTGTCAGTACCATTGCAAGGGCGGCCGTCGTTTCCCAGGCCATGACGGCGATGGTGTGCTGGAACGCGTCGCCGTTCAACCCGATGAGATGCTCGGTGGACAGGTTCGTGAGCAGTAGCGAGCCCGCGATCACCCAGGCCGTGAGGCTCCGCCCGCCGAGGAAGTAACCGTCGGAGCTGGCCGTGACGTCGTGGCGACGCGTGCCGAGCCAGGTGACGAGTGCCACCAGCAGGGTGAAGCCGACGAAGCCTGTTACGATCAAGACGCCGTTTCCGGCTCAGTCCGCCTGGCCGCGCAGCACACCGGAGCGGCGTTCGAAGCGTGCGTCGAACTCCACCGCCGTGCCGCCGGACCCGTCCCTCGGTGTCGTCAGCATGAGGACGTGCGCACCGTCGCCTTCCAGGACGAGCTCCCCGAAGCCCCAGACCAGGGAGCGGACGTACAACGACCGGAACCCGGGATGCTCGCGTTCCTGCCACGCCATGAAGCTCGAATGTTCGGGCCGTTGTTTACCTGCCGCGCCGGACACGATGTGCAGGAGGGGCGGCGCGTCGCCTTGCGCCTGGTCGCGGCAATCGTCGGTGTGCACCTCGAGCATGTGATCGTGACCCGCGATATAGGCATCGGCGTACCGGCAGAGCATGGGGCGCAGTATGCGCCGCAGGACGATCTCCTCCTCGACCTTCGTGCCGGATGACGACCACAGCGGGTGGTGAGCGATCACGATCTTCCAGCGCGCATCCGACTCGCGCAGGGAACGCTCGAGCCAGCCGAGCATCCCTGCCTCGTCGCCCTCCGGCATCGCCCACGGCACCTCGGGCTCCAGCTCGTCGCTCCTCTGCGGCACGCCGGCATCGTCGAGCAGGTCCTTGTAGACGGTGTGGCCCGCGAGCATGACGGTCGTATCGATGGCGAAGAGCTCTACGTCGGGCGCCGGGCGGGCGCGGTAATAGATGCCGTCCATGTGGTAGAGCGGCGATGCTTCCATGTACTCGACCTGCAGCATCGCGCCCTCGCGCGAGGTCTCCCAGTCGTGGTTGCCGAGAACCGCGTACAGGCGGAAATCGGGATCCTGCTCGAGAAAGCCCTTGTACGGTTCCCACAACAGGTCGGCAAAACGCTCTTCGTCGTCACGCCCGTCGGTACCGAGCGTCGCGCCGGACGGATAGATGTTGTCTCCGACCATCACCCCGAAAGTGCAGCGCGACGGTGCCGCGCACCACTCGATGGCAGCCTGCGATACCGGCCACATCCCGCTCGCCATCACGTAGCCGCCCGTCTTCTCCAGGTAGTGCATCGATGGCAGCCGGAACTCGTCGACGGGCATCTTGTCTTCGAGCCAGTCGTCGAGTTCGGCGATGACGAAATCGCGTGCCGTGAGCGGTTGCTCGTAGTCTTCGGCCTCGAGCCAGTCGTAGTCGTAACCCGTGTCGCCGATGAGCAGGATGCTCGTCGCATCCGTGCCCCGCTCCGCTGCGCCTGCCGAGCCGGGGGACGAGGGCGTTGCGGCGCCCTGTGCCGGCGATGGCGTGCCGGCGGCACAGCCCTGCACCAGGGCCGCGAGCACCGCAAGTGCCGCGAGTCCCGGGAAGGCAGTCCGGGCCGTTCCGCCGCCTGTGCCAGGCGGCGTGGTCGTCGTACGAGTCGTCTTGCAAATCATCCATTTACTCCTTATCTGTCGGTCCCGGCGCCATAGCGGTCGCGGATCAGGGCTTCGACGTCTTCCGCACTGCGCATGATGGGACCCTCCTGTTCCATCTTGAGGCTCGTGGCCGCGGCGGCCCACACCGTCGCGGCCGCGGGTTCCAGCGAGTGCCGCGCCGCGACATAGGAGCCCATGCAGGTGTCGCCGCGCCCGCTGCGGCCGCGGAGGACCTCCGGGTGAAACGGCGCCGCATGGTATTCGCCGTCGGCGAGCACCAGCAAACCGTCGCGATGCGTCAGTACAATCTCGCGCGGCCCGTGCCCGGCGAGCTTGCGCGCGGCGGCATGGATGTCGGCCTCGCCGGTCAGGAACTCGGCTTCGACGGCGTCCGTCTTGAGTATGTCGATGAGCTTGAGGATCGCCGCCTGCTCGGGCCACGGCTCGTAGCGCAGGCGGCCGTCGTCGCCGACGACGCGGATGAAGCCCTGCACGTCCGCGCACAGGCGCTCGCAGCGAGACTTCAGGGATTCCATGACCGCGAGCGACGCTTCCCCGCGCGCCGAGCCGTTGACGACGAACGACGTCGCGGCAAAGTCCGCGAGCAGCTCCGGCGTGAACGGCTCGGCAACGGATTCCACCGTCAGGGTCCGCTCGTCGACGTTGTCGGTAGGATATTCGAGGCGCATCAGGGTCGAGCGGGGCGACTCGATCACGAATACCTCGATGCCCTTGTCGACGAGCGCCTGCGTTGACCGGCGGTCTTCGTCGGCAAGCCGCGTCACGGCGGCGACGGCAAGCCCGCGGAGGTGCGCCGCGTGCGCGGCATAGCTGTAGCCCCCGCCGTCGACGTAGCGCGTCCCGGCTTTCGAAATGATCGTGTCCTTGGTGTAGTTGCCAATGGAAACGAGGTCGTAGGACTTCACAGTGCCTCCATGTTCGGGGAATCAGTCACGCAGACGCACGCGCCACAGGGTCGCCGCGAGCAGCATAGAAACGATGGACGCGCCGATCCAGAAGACGATCGCGTCGGAGAAGTCGTAGATTCGGGTGCCGTCGACGATCGTCGTGCCTTTCTCGATCAGGTACCCGCTCACGTTCTCCTGGATGCCGGCGCCGATGTAGCTGAAGATGCCGACAAAGCCCATCACCGCGCCGGCGGCGCACTTCGGCGCGATGTCGACTCCGAACAGGCCACCGAGCGACGTGACGAGGCCGTTCAAGCCGATGCCGTACAGGATGAAGGCGAAGTACAGCATCGCGGTGTTCTGCGGCCCGTAGAAGATCAGGAACAGTGCCACGATCTCGACGAGTGCGAAGATCAGGTTGGCCGGCGGCCGGTGCGCCTTGAAGACCTTGTCCGAAATGAAGCCGAACGCGATGCAGCCGACGATGCCCGCAAGCGTATTGACCATCAGCAATGTGCCGGCCTCGACGAGCGAATAGCCGCGGTCTTCCTGCAGGTACAGGATGCCCCAGCTGTTGATCGCGTAGCGCACGACGTAATTCGTGGCGCTCGCGAGCGCGAGGATCCATATCGAGGGGTACACCAGTATCGACAGCTGCTTCTTCCACAGGTTGTCCCTGCCCTTGCCGTCCGATTGCTCCCAGTGGTCGTTCTTCCAGTCGTTGACCTCAGGCAGCCCGAGCGTCCGCGGCCGGTCCTGCATCAGGAAGTAGATTCCGAACGCGACCAGGACGCACAACACGCCGGGCGCCCAGAAACCGTAGCGCCAGCCGAACGCCGCCACCAGCGCCGCCACGACGACGAACGTGAGTCCCTCGCCGATGGAGTGCGCCGTGCTCCAGATGCCGTAGTAGCGCCCGCGCTCCCGGTTGCTGAACCAGTTCGCGAGCGACACGATGCCGGCGGGCGCTCCGAAGCCCTGGAACCAGCCGTTCAGCGCCCACAGCGCAATGGACACGGCGAGGACCGTGGAGAACCCCATCCCGACGTTGACGAGCGCCGACATCAACAGGCCGAAGGCGAAAAACACCTTCATGTTCGCGTGATCGGCGAGGAACCCGTTCACGAGCTTGCCGAATGCGTACGCGTAGAACAGCGCCGCGCCGATCAGCCCGAGTTCGACGGCCGAGAAGATGCCCTCGTCGAGGAGCGGCTTCTTCACGACGGAGAGTGCAAGGCGGCAGGTGTAGGCGAGGCCGTAGCCCAGGGTGATCGCGATAAGTATCCTCAGCCGGTAGCGGCGATAGTGC
>DASUOE010000090.1:0-11780 GCA_036276805.1 Woeseiaceae bacterium
GGTGAGCCCCGAACGGCGCCGTTCGCGATGCATGCGCCGGGTGAGCCGGAAGCGCCCGGGACGAATGATGCAGCGAGGATTCGGCGACCACCACAGGATCGGCTGGCCGCTGTCGTACCAGGGAAAGATGCCCCGCGGGTAGGCGTGCAGCAATCGTGCCGCGGACAGGTCGCCGCCTGCGGCGAGCAGTCCGTTCGGTTCGTCGAGCGCCCGGTCCACGGGCGGGAAGCTGCCGGGCGGGTCCGCCGGGCTCAGCCAGGCGAGGCGGCGGTTCACCATCAGCCGTTTCCGTCCCGCCGGTAGGGCCCGTGCCGTGCCGCCTCGTCCATGTAGCGCTCGACATGGCCGGCTTCGGTCGCCACGTAGTCGCCGACCGCGGCGTGAAACTCCGGCTGCAGCAGCCAATGCGCCGAGAAAGTCGCGCTCGGCACGAATCCGCGACTGAGTTTGTGCTCGCCCTGCGTCCCCGGTTCGAAACGCCCGAGCCCGTGCTCGATGCAGTAATCGATGCCCTGGTAGTAGCAGGTTTCGAAGTGCAGCGCATCGTAGTGCCCGTCGCTGCCCCAGTAGCGGCCGTAGAGCGTGTCCCGGCCGACGAAGAACACCGCGGCGGCCACGGCCGCGGCATCACGCTCCGCCTGCACGACCAGGATGTCGTCCGGCGCAGCGGCCGACCACTGTGCGAAGAATTCGCGGTTGAAGTACGGCAGGGAACCGCGCTCGGCGAACGTTCGGCTGATGAGGTCGTAGACGACGCGCCACCCGGATGCATCGAGCTCGCGGCCCGTCAGCCGCCGGAAGCGGATGCCGGCCTCCGCGACGCGGCGCCGGTCGCGCCGGGCTTTCTTGCGCTTCGCCGAACTGAACCCGGCGAGGAAATCCTCGAAGCCCGAATAGCCGCGGTTGTGCCAGTGGAACTGGCAATCCTTGCGCAGCCGGAATCCTGAGCGTTCCGCCGTCGCGAGTTCGGCGTCGGCGGGAAAGAGCAGGTGCGCCGACGAGCAGCCCGTTTCGCCGGCGAGCGTGCGGGCGGCCGCCAGCAGCGCGGCGCCGGCGGCCTCGTCGCGCGGGTCCGCGCGCAGCAGTTTCGGGCAGGAGGCGGGCGTGAACGGGACGGCGGAAACGAGTTTCGGGTAATACTCCAACCCCGCGCGCCGGTACGCGCTTGCCCACGCCCAGTCGAAGACGAATTCGCCCCAGGAGTGGTCCTTGCGGTAGAGCGGCATGACGGCGGCGAGCGCGCCGTCTTCGCGGCGCAGCGCGAGGTGCTGCGGGTGCCAGCCCATGGCCGGCGACACGCTGCCGGAGTTCTCGGCGGCCAGCAGGAACGCATGCTTGAGGAACGGGATGCCCTCGCCGGCAAGCCGGTCCCACTCCGCCGGCGGGATCTCCGCGATACTCTCGTGTATGGATACCCGCATGCGGGCAGGCGACTCAGGCAGCAGCGTTGCGGGTCCCGGTGCTCTTCGCTGTATGCCCGGCCGCAAGCGCGTCGAGGTACTTTTCGGCGTCGAGCGCGGCCATGCAGCCGGTCCCCGCCGAGGTGACGGCCTGCCGGTAGACCTGGTCCATGACGTCGCCGGCGGCGAAGACGCCCGGTACGCTGGTCGCCGTGGCGTCGCCGGCGAGGCCCGAACGCACGACGATGTAGCCGTTGGTCATGTCGAGCTGACCCGCGAACAGGGACGTGTTCGGGCTGTGCCCGATGGCGACGAACACGCCGTCGACGCCGAGGTCGCTCACGGCATCGTCGCGCGTGGCGCGCAGCCTGAGCCCGGTGACGCCGCCGTCGTTACCCAGGACTTCATCGACGACATTGTTCCAGTGCAGCCGGATCTTGCCGTCGCGGGCCTTGTCGAAGAGGTGATCCTGCATGATCTTTTCGGCCCGCAGCGTGTCGCGGCGATGCACGAGATGCACTTCCGAGGCGATGTTGCTGAGATAGAGAGCTTCCTCGACGGCGGTGTTGCCGCCGCCGACCACGGCGACCGGCTTGCCGCGGTAGAAGAAACCGTCGCAGGTCGCGCAGGCGGAGACGCCGCGGCCCCTGAAGGCCTCCTCGGACGGCAGCCCGAGGTATTTCGCCGTGGCGCCGGTGGCGATGATGAGGGCGTCGCAGGTATAGCTCGCGTAGTCGCCGTCGAGCCGGAACGGCCGCTGCGACAGGTCGGCCGTGTGGATGTGGTCGTTGACGATCTCGGTGTCGAAGCGCTCTGCGTGCCGCAGCATCCGCTCCATGAGCGCAGGGCCCTGCAGGCCCTCGACGTCGCCCGGCCAGTTGTCGACGTCGGTCGTCGTCATCAGCTGCCCGCCCGGCGCGATACCGGTGACCAGCACCGGTTTCAGGTTGGCCCGGGCCGCGTACACGGCAGCCGAGTAGCCGGCAGGACCGGATCCCAGGATGAGGACCCGGCAATGCTTGGGAGCGCTCATGTATACTTCAGTCCTTGTCCGCTTGGGGGCGACATGCTGACGCGACACCCGTAAATACGGCCCGTTGGCCCGGATTCAAGGGCGGAACCACGGGCGCTACCGGTCGCGTTGCGTGGGCGCCCAGTTTAGGGAAAAGCACGGTCCATCGCCATGGCCAAAGCCGCAAAAGCCGCCCGACCTGACGACGCCGCCATGTCGGCACAGGTGCATCGCGCTCTGCGCGAAGGCGCGCTGTACATCTTCGGCGCGCTCGCTCTCATCCTGTGGTTCGCGCTCTTCACGTACGATCCCGCCGACCCGGGCTTCAGCCAGGTAACGGGTTCGGCGGAAGTGCAGAACGGCATCGGGCGGGTCGGGGCGCTCACGGCCGACCTGTTGTTCAACCTGTTCGGCCGGCCCGCGTACCTGTTCACGCTGATGGTGTTCTACCTCGGCTGGATGCTGTATCGCGAGCAGAAGACGCAGACGGCGCTCACCCGGGCGGATTTTCTGCTGCGCGGCGCGGGCTTCGTCGCAACACTCGTGACGAGCTGCGCGCTCTCGACGCTGCATTTTTCGCCGGAGGGCTTCAACGAGACGGCCGGGGGCGTCATCGGCCAGATCGTCGGCCGGCAGCTCGAGACCGTCATGAAGCTGCTCGGCGCGAGCGTGCTCCTGTTCGTCCTGTGGGTGGCGTCGATCTCCCTGTTCCTCGGCTTCTCCTGGATCAGTGTCATGGACCGGGTCGGGCGCTGGTGCCTGCGCGGCTACGAGAAGCTGCTTGCCCGTTTGGACGAATTGAAAGACCGCGCCGAGGGGCGACGGCAGGCCGCGGCACGCCAGGACGTCGTGCAGGTAGAGAAGAAGCGCGTCGAAGGCCGCCAGAAACCGCGCATCGAGCCGGTCATCGCCCAGCTCGAACCCAGCCTGCGCGCCGAGAAGGAACGCCAGGTACCGTTGTTCGAGCCGCCGGCGGCCGGGGAACTGCCGCCGCTGTCGCTGCTGGATAGCCCGCCCGAGCAGCAGGAAGGCTATTCGCCCGAATCGCTGGCGGCGATGTCGCGGCTCGTGGAACTCAAGCTCGCGGATTTCAACATCGAGGTGCAGGTCAGGTCGGTGTCGCCGGGGCCCGTGATCACCCGCTTCGAACTGGACCCCGCGCCCGGCGTGAAGGTAAGCCAGATCTCCAACCTCGCCAAGGACCTCGCACGGTCGCTCTCGGTCGTAAGCGTCCGCATCGTCGAGGTCATACCCGGAAAGTCCTACGTCGGGCTCGAGATACCGAACGAGAACCGCCAGCTGGTGACGCTCGGCGAGATCCTGAAGTCGCGTGCTTACGACGACATGGCCTCACCGCTCACGCTCGCGCTCGGCAAGGACATCGGCGGGCATTCCGTGGTTGCGGATCTCGCGCGCATGCCGCACCTCCTCATCGCCGGCACGACCGGCTCCGGCAAGTCGGTTGCACTCAACGCGATGATCCTGAGCATCATCTACAAGGCGCATCCGGAGCACGTGCGCATGCTCATGATCGACCCGAAGATGCTCGAACTGTCGGTGTACGAGGGCATTCCGCACCTGCTGACGCCCGTCGTCACCGACATGGCGGACGCCGCGAACGCCTTGCGCTGGTGCGTGGCGGAAATGGACCGGCGCTACCGCCTGATGGCCTCGCTCGGCGTACGCAACATCGGCGGTTACAACCGCAGGGTGAACGAGGCGATCGAGAAGGGCGAGCCGCTGAAGGACCCGACGTTCACGCCGCCGCCGTTCGAGGATCCTTTCGACGAGGACAAGCCGCCGACGGAACACCCGACGCTGACGCCGCTTCCTTACATCGTCGTCATCATCGACGAACTCGCGGACATGATGATGATCGTAGGCAAGAAGGTCGAGGAGCTGATCGCACGCCTGGCGCAGAAGGCGCGCGCGTCCGGCATCCACATGCTGCTCGCGACGCAACGGCCGTCCGTCGACGTCATCACGGGGCTAATCAAGGCGAACGTTCCCTCGCGCATCGCGTTCCAGGTCTCGGCCAAGGTGGATTCCCGCACGATCCTCGACCAACAGGGCGCGGAGAATCTGCTTGGTCACGGCGACATGCTGTACCTGCCGCCCGGGACGTCGCTGCCGGTGCGCGTGCACGGCGCGTTCGTCGCGGATCACGAGGTGCATACCGTCGTGCGGCACTTGAAGAAGAGCGGGGCGCCGCGCTATCTCGAGGACGTGCTCGACGGCCCGAGCGAGCCGACGCCGGGCCTCATCGGCCTCGAATCGCTCGGCGGCGACGGCGGCGACGCCGAGCAGGATCCGCTATACGACCAGGCAGTGAAGGTCGTGCTCGAAACCCGCAAGGCGTCCATTTCCGGCGTGCAGCGACGGCTCAAGATCGGCTACAACCGGGCCGCACGCATGGTCGAAGCGATGGAGGCCGCGGGCCTCGTCGGGCCGCTGCAGTCCAACGGTTCGCGCGAGATCCTCGTGCAGCACGCCATGGGCGACGAATGACGCGCCGCCTGCTCCTCGCACTGGCTGCCGGCGCGGCGCTTGCCGTGACGTCGTCGGTACTCGCCGGCGAAGGCGGTGCCGCCGATGCGGCTGCCGCCGGCGAGGCCACCGGGCCGGACATGCCGCCCGTGCTCGAGAGCTATCTCGAGGACGTGCAGACGCTGACGGCCGACTTCACCCAGACGCTCGTCGATGCCGACGGCACAACGCTCGAAGAGTCCAGTGGCAGCGTCCGGATCACGCGGCCCGGCCGGTTCCAGTGGATCTACCGCGAACCGTACGAGCAGTGGCTGGTGGCCGACGGCCAGAACCTGTGGAGCTACGATGTGGACCTCGAACAGGTGACGGTCAAGGCCCAGGCCGAGGCCCTCGCGAGCACACCGGCCCTGCTGCTCGGGGGCTCCGACGACGTGCTCGCCGGTTTCCGTTCCGAGGGCAGTGCGGACCGTGGCGGACTGACCTGGGCGCGGCTCGTGCCGCTTGATGCCGACAGCGGCTTTCGCCACGTGGAACTCGGCTTCTCGGACGGGCAGCTGACGCGCATGGTGTTTCTCGACGATCTCGAGCAGACGACGCTCGTCGACCTTGCGAACGTCGTGGTCAACGAGCCCATCCCCGACGATACCTACGACTTCGTCGTCCCCGACGACGTGGACGTGGTCGGCACACCGGCGCCGCGGTCGGGCGCCAGGCCCTGATGCTGCCGTTACGGTTCCCGCGCCGGTGGCACCTGGCAAGTGTCGTGCTGCTGCTCGCCGTGCTGCTTGCGATGCTGATGCCGGCGGTGTGGCTGTTTCCGCACCCCGGCGAATTTGCGGGCTGGTTCGGCGAAATCGACAAGTGGCTGCACGGCGTAAGTTTCGCGGTGCTTGCGATCTGGTTTGCCGGCCTGTACGGCAGGTCCGCCTACTGGCGTATTGCGCTCTCCCTGCTGGCCTTCGGCATGCTGATCGAGGTCTGCCAGCGGCTGGTCGGGTATCGCACGGCCGACTGGCTGGACGTCGCCGCCGACGTGGGCGGCATCGCGATCGGGCTCGTCGTCGGCGCGGCCGGCGCCGGCGGGTGGGCGCTGCACGTCGAGTCCTGGATGGCCGGCACGGTCCAGGGTGACGGATGACGGCCGATCTCTTCGCGACCGAAGCCCCGGCCGGGACGCCCGCCGGGGAGCCCGGCGCGTCCGCGCGTCCGCTTGCGGACCGGATGCGGCCACGGACTCTCTCGGACTTTTTCGGGCAGCAGCATCTCGTCGCGCCAGGCAAGCCGCTGGCCCGCGCCATTGCCGACGGCCACGCCCACTCGATGATCTTCTGGGGCCCGCCGGGCACGGGCAAGACGACGCTGGCGCGCATGGTCGCGCAGCACACGGACAGCCATTTCATCGCATTGTCGGCCGTCATGGCGGGCGTCAAGGACATTCGCGCGGCCGTCGGGGAAGCGCGCCGGTACCGCCAGGCCACGGGCCGCGGTACCGTCCTGTTCCTCGATGAGGTGCATCGCTTCAACAAATCGCAACAGGATGCGTTCCTGCCATTCGTCGAGGACGGGACGCTCGTGTTCATCGGTGCGACGACGGAGAACCCTTCGTTCGAACTGAATAACGCGCTACTGTCGCGCGCGCGCGTCTACGTGCTGAAGCCGCTTGACAGCGCGGCGCTCCTCGAGATTCTCGAGCGTGCGCTTGCCGACACGGAACACGGGCTCGCCGGCCGCATCGTGATCGATACGGCGGACCTCGAGCTGCTGGCGATGGCGGCGGACGGAGACGCCCGGCGTGCGCTGAATCTCCTCGAACTCGCCGCCGACCTGGCCGACGATGGCAGGATATCTCCGGATGACGTCCGCGAGGTCGCGGCGGGCGCGCCGCGCCGCTTCGACAATCGCGGGGAGTACTTTTACGACCAGGTCTCGGCGTTGCACAAATCGATCCGCGGCAGTGATCCGGATGCGTCGCTTTACTGGCTGATGCGCATGCTGGACGGCGGATGTGACCCGCTGTACGTTGCCCGGCGCATGGTGCGGGTGGCATCCGAGGACGTCGGCAACGCCGATACCCGGGCACTGCAAATCGCGCTCAACGCCTGGGACACGCTCGAGCGGCTGGGCAGCCCGGAGGGCGACCTCACGCTCGCGCAGTGCGTCGTGTATCTCGCCTGTGCGGCGAAGAGCAACGCCGTGTATCTCGCGGCCGAGGCTGCGGCGGAGGACGCCCGGCGCTACGGTTCGCTCGACGTGCCCATGCACCTGCGGAATGCACCCACGGCACTGATGCGAGATCTCGGCTACGGCGAGGGTTACCGTTACGCCCACGACGAACCCGACGCGATCGCCGCCGGCGAAACGTATTTTCCGAAGGACATGCCCCGGGGCAGGTATTATCATCCCGTGCCGCGCGGACTCGAGATACGCATCCGCGAGAAGCTCGATGAGATCGAACGCCGTCGCCAGGCGGCCGCCGGACAACAGCCGAACCTGAACCGATGATCGACCCGAAACTACTCCGCCAGGCGCCGGATGCCGTCGCCGCCAATCTCGCACGCCGCGGTTTCATTTTCGATGCAGCCGCGTATACGGCGCTCGACGACCAGCGCAAGGCGCTGCAGGTCGAAACCGAGCAACTCAAGGCCGAACGGAACGCCAGTGCCAGATCGATCGGTATGGCCAAGGGAAAAGGCGAGGACATCGCGCCGCTGCTCGCTGCAGTCGAGACCCTGGGTGCGCGGCTCGACGCGTGCGAGACGCAGCTCAAAGCTCTGCAGGAGCGACTGGCCGACATTGAACTCGGGTTGCCGAACCTGCTTGCGGATGAGGTGCCGGATGGCGCGGACGAGAATGCGAATGTCGAAGTGCGGCGCGCCGGTACGCCGCGCGACTTCGGCTTCGAGGCGCGCGACCACGTCGCTCTGGGCGAGGCCCTCGGCATGCTGGATTTCGATGCGGCGGCGCGGATTTCCGGGTCACGTTTCGCCGTCCTGACCGGCGGCCTGGCCCGGCTGCAGCGCGCGCTCGTCCAGTTCATGATCGATACGCACACCCGGGAGCACGGGTACGAGGAAGCCTACGTCCCGTACCTCGTGCACGAGCATGCGCTCGTCGGGACCGGCCAGCTGCCGAAGTTCGGTGCGGACCTGTTCCGCACGGCGTCGGACGTGCCGCTTTACCTGATCCCGACGGCGGAAGTGCCGCTGACCAACCTTGCGCGGGACGCAATATTCGACAACGGCGAACTGCCGAAGCGGTATACGGCGCACACGCCCTGTTTTCGCTCCGAAGCGGGCTCCTACGGGCAGGACACCCGCGGGATGATCCGCCAGCACCAGTTCGAAAAGGTGGAGCTGGTGCAGCTCGTCGATCCGTCGGCGTCGATGGCGGCACTCGAGGAGATGACGCGCCATGCCGAGGCGATACTCGAACGGCTGGGACTGCCGTACCGGGTCGTCGCGCTGTGCAGCGGCGATATCGGCTTCAGTGCGGCGAAAACCTACGACATCGAGGTCTGGCTGCCGGGGCAGGGGCGTTACCGCGAGATCTCGTCGTGCAGCAACTGCACCGACTTCCAGGCGCGCCGAATGAAAGCGCGTGTGCGTAACGCCGGGTCGGGTAAGCCGGAGCTCATCCATACACTGAACGGCTCCGGCGTCGCCGCCGGGCGCGCGCTGATAGCCGTGCTGGAGAACTACCAGCAGGCCGACGGCAGTATCGAAGTGCCCGCGGTGCTCCGCCCCTATCTGGGCGGAGCGACCGTCATCGGGCGCTGAACGGCAAAGCCGCTCAGTCGCGGCTCATGAACAGCCGCAGGATGTACCAGAACATCAGCGCGATGGACGCGAACAAGGCCATCGAAGCGCCGACGTAGCGGTCTTCCGGGTAGTGGTGCAGGATGTTCGAGGTGTCGTAGAGCACCGCGGCACCGGCGAAGCCGATCATCGCCACGGAGAACCACGTGCCCATCTCGAAGCCGAAGATGACGGCGGCGATGATCGCGCCGAGCGCCAGCAGGCCGCCCCACACCAGGAGGCCGCGCAGGAAGGAGAAATCCTTGCGCGTTACCATGGCGACGGCTACCAGACCGACGCAGCCGATTACCGTGACGCCGATAGCGCTGTCGAGCACGCCGGGCGCCTGGGTGGCTGCGACCAGGATCAGCGGCGCGAAAAGGAGCGCCTGCGCAACGATGAGCACGGCATAGGCCGCATATTGCGCGGGCTTCGACACGAGCCGGTGTGCGACGTGCGAAGCGCCCCAGGAGACGAGCATGAAGGCGCCGATCGTCAGGAGCCAGCTCTGCAGCAGGACCGGTGCGATCCTGAGTGCGACGCCGGACGTGATGAGGTAGTACTCCACCGCGGCAAACGCGAGGATGCCGCCCACGACGTGGGCATAACACTTCCAGATGAAGTCGGAACGCGCCTGGACGGTCGCTTCAGCTACCGGCGTGACGTATTTCAGCTCTTGCATGCCCTGTCCTCCCGGGATTGGTCCGGCGGATTCTAACATTGCCGCGGGACAGCTACGACGGAATTCGACGTAACGCCCGCCGTCTACCAGGGCAGCCGGTAGCCTTCCGCATGCCAGAAGCCGCCGGAGTTTTCAGGGCACAGTTCGTCGATTCGGGCGAGGAGGCCGCGCGCCGCCTCATCGGGCCCGATGCCGTGGCCGCCGGTCATGCCGGTCGCGACCATGCCCGGATGCAGCAGCCCGACCGCGATCCCGCGCGGTTCGAGCTCAATCGCGAGATTGGTGCCGAGCTGGTTGACCGCGGTCTTCGATGCGCGATAGCCGTAGTAGCCGCCGGACCCATTGTCCTCGATCGAGCCGACGCGGCTCGTGACGATCGCGACCTTCGAGCCCCGGCGCAGGTTGCCGGCGAGGGCCTCCGTGACGCGCAGCGGCCCCAGGGCATTGACGCGGTACTGCTCGAGCATGGCCTCGTAATCGAGTTCGCCGAAAGCATCGGACTTCAGGATGCCGGCGTTGTTGACGAGCACGTCGATCGGCTTGTCTCCGAGAGTTTGCGCCAGCCGCCGAACGCAGTCGGCGTCGCTGACGTCGACGTCTTCGATGACCTGCACGCCAAGCTTGCGGAGCTCCTCGCCGGCCGTTCGGCACACGCCGATGACCTCGTCGCCGCGCGCGGCAAACAATCGGGCCAGTTCGAGACCGATGCCGCGGTTGCAGCCGGTGATGAGCACGGTTGCCATGAGCGCCTCGTGATCCGGATCCGGTATCGGACCTGAGAGCATGCGGGCGGGTTTTCAAGGGGGGCATCGAGAGGCAGGGATTGACTCGGCCCTGCGGGCCTCGCCCCTTCGGGGCGCGCTGCGCGCGTCTGTCGCGCGACGGTGTCGCGCTCGGATCGAACCCAGCGGGTTTCTAATCCATCTCCCCCGTCCGGCATTGGGTATCGGGCCCGGCGGGCCCGATACCCAATGCTGGCGGAGAGGGAGGGATTCGAACCCCCGGACCCTTGCGGGTCAACGGTTTTCAAGACCGCCGCATTCGACCGCTCTGCCACCTCTCCGACGCAGGCACTGGTCAAGGCCGGCGCATTGTGCCGCCTCGGCTGGCGGGCAGCAACCGCGCCGGCATGACGCGCCCCGTTGCAGCAGCCATTGTCGGCGCACATGCGTTTTTTCGCCGGCACGACGGGCGAACGCCCCGCCGTCATGGTGGTCAGAGAGGGATGGTCCGAGAGGGACAGGCACTCGCCGAGATCTCGAGAGGGTATTAAAAATGGTTAAGAAAGTATTGATAATAAACATTTTTTTTATGACCATTCTTACGGGTCAAACAGCGGGTGCACAGTCTGCGGAACCGGCGGCGGTTTCGCCGGCGCAGGCGGCGCTCGATGCCGCGCGCGAGGCGGCCCGTGCGGGCGACGTCGAGGCAGCGGTGGCGCAGCTCGAGGAACTCGCGGCCACGGGATTCACCGGGGTAGCCGTGATCACCGGCGACCCTGACTTGTCGGCGCTCGCGGGTAACGCCGGTTACGACACGCTGGTCGCGGACATGACGAAGCAGGCCTACCCCTGCGAGAACGACGAAGCGTTTGCCGCGTTCGACTTCTGGGTCGGCTCCTGGGACGTGCACCTCCCGGACGGGCGCCTCGCGGGAAGAAACGAGATCACGCGCGAAGAGCGCGGCTGCCTCATCATCGAGAACTGGGACAGCGCATCGGGCGGCACCGGCATGAGCATCAACTTTCTCGACCATGCAAGCGGGGAATGGGTGCAGGTCTGGAACGACGCCAGCGGCAACCAGATCGACATCCGCGGCGGCATGACGGACGACGGCATGGCGCTCGAGGGGACGATACATTACGTCGCAACCGACACGACCCTGCCGTTCCGCGGGCTGTGGACGCCACTTCCCGACGGTCGTGTGCGACAATACTTCGAGCAATCGAACGATGGGAACGACAACTGGGCACCGTGGTTCGAGGGCTACTACACCCGCCGTACGGACGGCGACTAAGGACGCATATTGAACTACTCATCGAACAGGGGCTTTCCGGCGGGCAACCCGATCGCCAACGCGCTCGTTGTGATCGTGGGTGCGCTCGCCATCGTGGCATCGATCGTGCTCGGCTTTTTCGCGTTCCTGGTGCTGGCGGCGCTCCTCGCCATTTTCGCGGCGATCATCGGCGTCCGCGTCTGGTGGTTCAACCGCAGGTTGCGCAAGAGGGGCGGTGGCAGCGCTGCGCCGGGCGCCGCTGAGAGCGCGCCGCACCAGCGGGCGGGGCATGCAACGGGCGGTCAGACCGCGGCCGGTAGTACGCTCGGCGGAAGTACGCATGGCGGAAGTACGCATGGCGGAAGTACGATAGAAGGCGAGTTTCATGTCGTCGAACGGAAGCCGGACGA
>DASUOE010000091.1:0-7639 GCA_036276805.1 Woeseiaceae bacterium
TCCAGCTGCTGAAATTTCTCGACGACGTTCATCCATCACTCCACGAAATGCACAGGTTGCCGGCACGTTCCGCGGGAACGACTGCGCCGGGGCCGACTGGGATCGGCCGTCGACGACGGTATTCCTTGGACCGGCCCGGCAGGCGGGCGTGCCATTTTAGAGAGGATGCAGCGGCAGGCCAACTCGTCGCCGTACTTTACCCGCCGGCGCGTCAGCCGCCGTGCGTGGCCGGGTCAGGCTTCGCGGCGCGCGCCGTTTGGGCATAATGCCCGCTCTTCGAGCCATCGGGATTCGCCGCTTTGCCGACCTGCCTCCTCAGGCTGCCGTTCACAGGACTCGCCTCTGCCCTCGCCTGCGCCCTCGCCTGCTCCGCCTGTACGCGCGACGATGCCGCGGCGGAGACGGGCGCGACAGCGGTCGCTGCGACAGCTGTCGCTGCGACAGCTGTCGCTGGGACAGGCCTCCTGCCGCCGGCCGCCGCGCCGCGCGCATGCCCGGACGGCGGGCGGCTGACGGCGACGCTTTACGGCGCGCTTGAAGGCGAGATCGACTGGCGGGCCGCGGACATGAGCTGCGAGGGCATGCCGCGGCCGGCCGGCGCGGGGGCCAGGCTCCGGTTCGCCGGCGCGGCCGGCGGCGGCGGCGTCGAACTCGCGATCATCATCGCCGTGCCCGGCCTCGAACGCGGCGTCGCCGGCACCGACCTGCCGAGCAACGTGACGCTCATCGAGGAGGGCCGCGGCCGGTTCTTCAGCACGACGGCGCTCGACTACTGCTGGGTAGACATCGACCGGAGCGAAGAACTCGAAGGGCGGCCCGCCCATACGCTGGTCGGCGGCACACTTTCCTGCATTGCACCGCTTGCCGAAACGAACGGCGACACGAGCGTCACGATCGACGGGCTGATTTTCTCGGGCGTCGTTGACTGGAGTGCGGGATGATGCCGGCCGGCGCGGCATGGCTCGTCCTGCTGCACGGCCTTCTGCTACAGGCAGCGGCCGCTGCGGGCTTCGACACCACGCTCGACGAGGCGTTCGAGCGGGACGTGCTCGTCATCGCGGCATCGCAGCACGCCTGCTATCGCTTCGACGTCTATCTCGCCGTCGAACGCACGCAGAAGTCACGCGGACTGATGTTCGTCCGCGACCTCCCGGAGCGAACGGGCATGCTGTTCGTCTACGAAAACGCCGATTACCACTCGATGTGGATGAAGAACACCTTCATTCCGCTCGACATCGCGTTCGCGCGCGAGGACGGCACGATCGCAGCGATCGCGCACCGCACCGAGCCCCAGTCTCTCGCCACGATCGCGCCCGACGAGCCGGTGAGCTACGTGCTGGAGCTGAACGCGGGCGTGGCCGAACGCCTGCACATCGACGAGGGCAGCCGACTCCTGCTGGAGCGGCGGTAAGGCGGCGAAATCCGGCGAGGCCGGAACCCGCATCACGGCCGCGGCGAGACCGCCGCTCCCGTGACCTGTGCGATCGCCTCCGCCAGGTACTGCACGTTGTCCGGCGTGATGCCCGCGACGTTGATGCGGCTCGAGCCGACCATGTAGATGCCGAATTCCTTCTTCAGGCGGTCGACCTCGGCCTCGGTGATGCCAAGGAAGCAGAACATCCCGGTCGCTCGGACGAGGTGCGAGAAATCGCGTCCCGGCGCCTGAGCGCGGAGCGCGTCGTTCAACAGCCCGCGCATGTCGATCAGCCGGTTGCGCATGAGGGCGAGCTCCTCGTGCCACTGCCGGGTCAGCGCCGCATCGTTCAGGATGGCCGCAACGACCGCGGCGCCGTGGTCCGGCGGCACCGAGTACAGCGTTCTCACGATGTTGCTGAGCTGGCTCGCCACGATGCCGCGCGTCTTCGCATCGGCGGTGAGAACGGAGAGCGTGCCGACCCGGTCGCGGTAAAGGCCGAAATTCTTCGAGCAGCTCGTTGCCACGACCATCACCGGCACGCGCTCCGCGAGATGCCGGATGACGAATGCGTCCTGGTCGAGGCCCCGGGCGAATCCCTGGTACGCCATGTCGACGAAAGGCACGAGTTCCCGCTCGACGATCACTTCGGCGATCGCCCGCCACTCTCCCTCGTCCGGGTCGAGTCCCGACGGGTTGTGGCAGCAGGCGTGCAGCAACACGACGTCGCCCTTCGGCACGTCGCGAAGCGCATCGAGCATCGCGTCCATGCGGATCACATGTGCCTGCGTGTCGTAGTAAGGATAGGGCTTGAGCGCCAGGCCCGCCCCGCCGAGCAGCGGCACGTGGTTCGCCCAGGTCGGCTCGCTCACCCACACCGGCGCGCGCTCGCGCGCCCGCGTCAGAAGCCCTGCGGCCACGCGCAGCGAACCGGACCCGCCCGGCGTCTGGATGGTGACGAGGCGCGCCGGGTCGGCGCTCGTGCCGAAAGCCAGCGACTCCATTGCGGCGTTGAACTGCGGGTCCCCGGCGGTGCCGATGTAGGCTTTCGTATCCTGTGTGTCGACGAGACGCTGTTCCGCCGCCTTCACGGCGTCGAGCACGGGCGTCGTTCCTTCGGCCGTGCGATACACGCCGACGCCGAGGTCGATCCTGTTCGGCCGGACGTCGTTCCGGTACTCGGCGATGAGGCCCAGAATTGCGTCGGGTGGCAGCGCCTGCAGGCCTTCGAACACGTCGGTCTCCGTCGCGGTGCGGGAAAAGTCGGCGCGCATTGTACCTGAATGTCGGGGAGGCGCAGTCCGTGCGGGGTCCGCGGGTTAGGAAGAGGCGTTGGCGGCCGGGGCACCCGGCAGCGTCGTGCGAAGCGCAGCGAAGCAGGTCGCCCGAGCAAGCGCAGCACGATCCGGGCGAGGCAGGATGCCGGGCGGAGGCGATGGCCTGCCGCCCAAACGAAAAACGCCGGCACGAAGCCGGCGTTCCGTACCGTCCCTAGTACCGCGTCAGGCCTTCGGCGCCCACACCGAGCACCAGCCGTTCGCGTTCACGAGCTTTCCGGGGAAGATCTGGCAGGGACGCCATTCCGCCCCGTCCTCACCCTGGATCAGCGCGCAGTTCGCGCAATTCTGATTCTCCGCCGGGTTCGGCTTCGCCGACGCGTCGACGGTGCTCGCGTCGTGGGTGTATTTCATGGCCTGCGCCATCGGATCGTCCGGCGACAGGTGCGGCAGGTCGCCCTGCGCGCGCGCTTCGCGGCCGGATGCCATAAGGCAACCGGTGGCGGCGGCGGCGGACAACTGGATAAACGTACGGCGCTTGATCTTCTTCACGTGCGGGCCCCTTTTTGAGATGTCGGTGGTGGCTGCGATGGGAACTGGTGGCATTGTACGCCCGAAACCTGAACGGCCACCAAACGAAGCTTGTAACAATTCCTTGCGGATCCGTTACTTGCAAACGATTATCATTTGCGGACGCGTTGCGTGGACCGCGCGCGCCAGGGCCGCGGCCGAACGCTTCGCGGGACGGCGCGTGCATCGGGGCCGTCGGAAGGGCGATATACTGGCGGGCTCCCGGGGGACGTGACCATGGCCAGCGGCAGTTCTGCCATCGACATCCAGAAAAGCCTGCGCGGCGAGCGGCGCCGGCTCGCGGATTCCGTTGCCGTCGAGGAACCGCTGGAGATCCGGCTCGGCTACTCCACGCCCGGCGGACGGGCGCTTGCGAGCCTGTCGATCACGATGCGTACGCCCGGGGACGATGCGGCGCTCGCCGCAGGATTCCTGTATACGGAGTCCATCGTGCGCGGCGCGGGCGACATCGCGGCGATCGAGCCGTGCGGGCCGCCGGCGCCGGACAGCGGCAACCGCAACGTCATCCGCGTGGAACTCGACACCGGTGTGCCGGTGGACCTGGGGCGCCTGAAGCGGCACTTCTATACGACGTCGAGCTGCGGAGTCTGCGGCAAGGCCTCGCTGGAGGCGCTCCGCGTCACGGGCCTTGCGCGGTTGCCAGACGGCGAACCGCTGTTTCCCGAAGCGGTGCTGACCGCCATGCCGGAGAAGCTGCGCGCGGCGCAAAAGACGTTCGACGATACGGGCGGGCTGCACGCCGCCGGCGCGTTCGACGTATCCGGGAACCTGCTCGCGGTGGCCGAGGACGTCGGCCGGCACAACGCCGTCGACAAGCTCGTCGGCCGCCTGCTGCTCGATGGGCGCCTGCCGGCAGCGGACCTCGGCCTCATTGTCTCGGGGCGCGCGAGCTTCGAGCTCGTGCAGAAGGCGCTGGTCGCGGGGATGCCGCTGCTTGCCGCGGTCAGCGCGCCGTCGAGCCTCGCCGTCGACCTGGCACGGGAGTTCAACATGACACTCGTGGGTTTCTTGCGGGGCGAGAACTTCAACATCTACTCCGGGGAGTCACGCTTATGCCCGTGAACACCCGGGAAGCCCCCGGCGCCCGCAACGGCAGCAGCCAGGACTACGATGCGGCGATAACGAGCGCCGTCGTCGCGCGCTACCACGGCAAGCCGGAAATGCTGATCCAGATCCTGCACGGCGTGATGGAGCGTTTTCGCTACGTACCCGAAGCGGCGATCCGCCAGCTCGCGGACGAGCTGAACCTGTCCCGCGCCGAGGTGCACGGGGTCGTGAGCTATTACCATGACTTCCTGACAGACAGGCCCGGGCGCCACCGCGTGAAGATCTGCCAGGCGGAGGCCTGCCAGGCGATGGGCAGCCGGGCGCTCACCGAGCACGCGATCGAGACTCTCGGGATGGCGCTCAACGAGACCCGCGACGACATCACGCTCGAGCCCGCCTACTGCCTCGGCAACTGCGCCTGTTCGCCAGCGGTGATGATCGGCGACCGTGTGTACGGCCGCGTGAGCGCCGAGCGCTTCGACGAACTCATCGGGTCGCTGGACGGGGCGGACTGATGGCGCGCACGAAAGTCTGGGTTCCGCGCGAGACGGCGGCGGTTTCGGTCGGCGCCGACGACGTCGCGGTCGCGATCGCCCGCCACTCGAAGGAGCGCGGGACCGACATCGCGCTCGTGCGCAACGGGTCCTGGGGCGCGAGCTGGCTCGAGCCGCTCGTCGAAGTCGAGGTCGATGGCCGGCGCATCGCCTACGGCAACGTCGACGCCGGCAACGTCGCCGGCCTGTTCGCCAGCGGATTCCTCGACGGCGGCGCGCACCCGAAGCGCCTCGGCCCGGTCGACGAGGTCGCGTATCTCATCCGGCAGGACCGCTGGACGTTCTTCCGCTGCGGCCTCATCGAGTCGTTGTCGCTCGAGAACTTCCGCACGACCGGCGGTTTCGCGGGGCTCGAAAAAGCGTTCGAGGTTGGCGGCGCGGCCGTGGTGCAGGCGGTGCTCGACTCCGGGTTGCGCGGCCGCGGCGGCGCCGGCTTTCCGGCGGGCATCAAGTGGCGCACCGTCCGCGATGCGCCCGGACCGCAGAAGTACGTCGCATGCAACGCGGACGAGGGCGACAGCGGCACGTTTTCAGACCGCATGCTCATGGAAGGCGACCCGTTCTGCCTCATCGAAGCGATGGCGATTGCGGGTTACGCCGTCGGGGCGGACAAGGGCTACGTCTACCTGCGCTCCGAATACCCGCTGACGCACAAGATCTTCTCGAAAGCGCTCGCGATTGCGCGGGACGGCGGCTGGCTCGGCAGGAACATCCAGGGCTCAGGTTTCGACTTCGACATCGAGTTGCATCTCGGCGCGGGCTCCTACGTCTGCGGCGAGGAGACTGCGATGCTCGAGAGCCTGGAGGGCAAACGCGGCATCGTCAGGTCCAAGCCCCCATTGCCCGCGCTCGCGGGCCTCTTCGGCAGGCCCACCGTCGTGAACAACGTCGTGACCCTCGCGTCGGTGCCGAACATCGTGCGACTCGGTGCAGAGCGCTACGCCGGCTACGGCGTCAATCGCTCGAAGGGCACGCTCGCGTTCCAGCTCGCGGGCAACATCAGGCGCGGCGGGTTGGTCGAGAAAGCCTTCGGCATTACGTTGCGCGAACTCATCGAGGATTTCGGCGGCGGTACGGCGAGCGGCCGGCCGGTGAAAGCCGTGCAGGTCGGCGGGCCGCTAGGCGCCTACCTGCCGGCGTCACAGCTCGACACGCCGCTCGATTACGAGGCATTCGCGGCAATCGGCGCCATGGTCGGGCACGGCGGCATCGTCGTCTTCGACAACCTCGCCAACATGGCGCAGATGGCGCGTTTTGCAATGGCGTTCTGCGCGCTCGAATCCTGCGGCAAGTGCACGCCGTGCCGCATCGGCTCCACGCGCGGCGTCGAGGTCATTGACCGGATGATCAACGGCGAGGACCGCGAGGGAAATTACGACCTGCTCCATGAATTATGTGACACGATGGAAGGCGCGTCGTTGTGCGCTATGGGGGGTTTGACACCCTACCCGGTCCGGAGTGTTCTAAAATACTTTGCAGAGGACTTTGCCGCAGGCCCCGTACGGGGCGCCTGAGGGGCCGGGTCGACCAGCCGGAAGCGGCAGGGGCGAAAAATGAATCGCACGCGACAACAGGATCTGGGCACGCCCGCGCCGGCAACCGACGCGACCGTAAATCTGACGATTGACGGTCACGCGCTCGAGGTCGCGGCCGGCAGCAGCATCCTGCGCGCGGCCCGCAAGGCCGGCATCGACATCCCGAAGCTTTGCGCAACCGACAGCCTGAAGGCATTCGGTTCCTGCCGCCTGTGCCTCGTCGAAGTGGAGGGCCGGAAGGGCTACCCCGCGTCCTGCACGACCCCGGTCGAGGACGGCATGCACGTCCGCACGCAGACCGGCAAGCTCGCGCAGCTCCGGCGTAACGTGATGGAGCTCTACATTTCGGACCATCCGCTCGACTGCCTCACCTGTTCGGCGAACGGCGACTGCGAGCTGCAGGACATGGCGGGCGCCGTGGGCCTGCGCGAGGTGCGTTACGGCTTCGACGGCGAAAATCACCTCGATGCCACGGTCGATGCGAGCAACCCGTACTTCCAGTTCGACGCGAGCAAGTGCATCGTCTGCTCGCGCTGCGTCCGCGCCTGCGACGAAGTGCAGGGCACGTTTGCATTGACGATCGAGGGCCGCGGTTTCGGCTCGAAGGTCTCGGCAGGCATAGCCGGCGAGAACTTCTTCGATTCCGAATGCGTGTCCTGCGGCGCCTGCGTGCAGGCCTGCCCGACGGCGACGCTCATGGAGAAGAGCATCGTCGACCACGGCCTGCCGGAGCGCAAGGTAATCACGACCTGTGCGTACTGCGGCGTGGGCTGCTCGTTCCAGGCGGAATTGAAGGGCGACCAGGTCGTGCGCATGACGCCGTACAAGGACGGCCGCGCGAACCACGGGCACAGCTGCGTCAAGGGGCGGTTCGCCTGGGGTTACGCGAGCCATCGGGACCGGGTGCTGCATCCGATGGTCCGGGAGAAGACGTCGGACCCCTGGCGCGAAGTGAGCTGGGACGAGGCCATCGCGTTCACCGCCGCGCGCCTGAAAGACATCCAGGCGAAATACGGGGTGAAGTCGATCGGCGGCATCTCGTCCTCGCGCTGCACGAACGAGGAGGTGTTCGTCGTGCAGAAACTGGTGCGCGCGGCCTTCGGCAACAACAACGTCGACACGTGCGCGCGTGTTTGCCACTCACCGACGGGGTACGGCCTGAAGAGCACGTTCGGCACGTCGGCGGGCACGAACGACTTCGACTCCGTCGAGGAGGCCGAT
>DASUOE010000092.1:0-12311 GCA_036276805.1 Woeseiaceae bacterium
CCGAGCAAGAACGCGCGCAAGCGTGAGCAACACGAGCTGCAAGCCCTGGGCGAGCAGTTGATTGGGCTGCCGGACGCGACACGCCGCGAATTGCCGCTCGGGGACCGGCTGCATGAAGCCATCGACGACATCCACCGCATGTCCTCGCACGAAGCGATTCGCCGGCAGAAACAGTACATCGGCAAGCTGATGCGCCTGGTCGATCCGGCGCCGATCCGCGCGCTGTTCGCCGCGCGCGTCGCCAGCGACCGGCAGCAGAAGCGCCTGTTCGCACAAGCGGAACGATGGCGGGACCGCCTCATCGCGGAGCCCGGCGAGCTCGCCGAGCTCACTGCCGAGACGGGCTGCGATGCGACCGCGATCGAGCGCGTGCTGGCCGAGCTCGGGGCGACGACGAACGAACGCACCGAGCGGCACTTGCGCCGCGAACTGTTCCGCGCCGTGCATGCCGTGCTGGCCGCTCCCGCGGCTGGCGGGTAGAATTTCCCGATGACAAGCCTGGTCGGCATCATCATGGGGTCGCGGTCCGACTGGGACACGATGCGGCACGCCGCAGACACGCTGGAAGGCCTCGGCATTCCGCACGACGTGCAGGTCGTGTCGGCGCACCGCACGCCCGATCTGCTCTTCGAGTATGCCGAAACGGCGATCGACCGCGGCCTCAAGGTCATCATCGCGGGCGCCGGCGGCGCCGCGCACCTGCCGGGCATGACCGCGGCCAAGACCCGGCTGCCAGTCCTCGGCGTGCCTGTCGAGTCGCGTGCGCTCAAGGGCCAGGATTCGCTCCTGTCCATCGTGCAGATGCCGGCCGGTGTGCCGGTTGGCACGCTGGCTATCGGCCGCGCGGGGGCGGTGAACGCCGCGTTGCTCGCCGCCGCCATACTGGCCAATGAACATCCGAGGATCGCGGCGGCGCTCGATCGCTACCGGCGCGAGCAGACGGAACGGGTGCTGGCGGAGACGGATCCCGCGGACAACGATCCGGCGGATTGAGCGGCGTGCGGATCGGCATCATCGGTGCGGGCCAGCTTGGCCGGATGCTCGGCTTTGCGGCGCGCGAACTCGGCCACACCTGCACGTTCCTGGACCCGGCGGACAACCCGCCCGCGGCCGCAGCCGGTGCCACGCTCTGCGCCGCCTACGACGACGCGGACGCGCTCGCCGCCCTCGCCCGCGGCGCCGACGTCGTCACCTACGAATTCGAGAACGTGCCGATCGACGCGTTGTTGCAATTGCCGGCCGACACGCCGGTCTACCCGCCGCCGGAAGCGCTCAGGCTTGCGCAGGACCGGCTGAGCGAAAAGGCGCTCTTCGCGCGCCTCGACATCCCGCTGCCTCCGTATCGCCACGTCGACGAACGGCGCGATCTCGACGCTGCCGCGGCGGATTTGGGATTCCCGCTGGTGCTTAAAACCCGGCGCTTCGGGTACGACGGCAAGGGACAGTTCGTGGTGCGCGCGCCTGAGGACAGCAACGTCGCCTGGGAAATGCTCGGCGGCCGGCCGCTCGTGGCCGAGGCCTGGGTGCCATTCGAGCGCGAGGTGTCGATTATTGGGGCACGCGGCCTGTCCGGCGAATCCTGTGCCTGGCCGCTGACCGAGAACCGGCACCGCGACGGCATCCTGCAGAGCTCCCTCGCGCCGGTGAACGACGCCGGTCTGACCGCCGCCGCCTCCCGGTACCTGCACGCGCTCCTCGACGCGCTCGACTACATCGGCGTCCTTGCCCTCGAATTGTTCGTATCAGGAAACGGCCTCTTCGCCAACGAGTTCGCACCGCGGGTGCACAACTCGGGCCATTGGACGATCGAAGGATCGACGACGAGCCAGTTCGCGAACCACATCCGCGCGGTGACCGGCGACAGGCTCGGCCCAGCGGACTGCCGGGAATTTGTCGGCATGGTCAATTTGATCGGTTCTCTGCCGCAGTCTGTGCGCGACTTCACCGACCACCGCGCCACGTTGCACGATTATGGGAAAACGCCGCGACCCGGCCGCAAACTCGGTCACGTGACCGTATGCGCCGCCGATGCCGCCGAACGCGACCGCCTGCTCGCCAGTGTGGACGAACTGCTGCGAACGGCAAGCGCCAATGCTGGCACGACCGGCCGCTGACGGTTGCGGGCAGCGGGCGTCGCCCGGGCCGGCTTTGCCCGCCCGGCGGAAAAGCAGGTACACTTTCGCGCATCGTGGCGCGCACACCGGGCATTTCGGCGTGACATCGGGCCCGGTGCACAGCTTTCTTGCCCACCCGGCCGGCGTTATGTCGTATCTCAGACACTTCAAATTGCGCGAACAACCGTTCCGGCTGACCCCGGACCCGGAGTTCGTATACCTGAGCGCCCAGCATGCGCGGGCCAAGGCCTACATGGAGTCCACCATCTGGCTGGCCGACGGGTTCGTCGTGATCACCGGCGAGATCGGTTCCGGCAAGACCACGCTGCTGCAGTCCTTCCTCTCCGAACTCGACGAGAGCGTAATCCGCGCCGTCATCTCGCAGACCCAGCTCAACCCCACTGAATTCCTGCAGGCGATACTGACGGAGTTCGGTTTCAAGCCGTTCAACAACCGCAAGGTCGAGCTCCTGGACATGCTCAACATGTTCCTGATCGAGCAGTACTCGTACGGCAAGAAGGTCGTGCTCATCGTCGACGAGGCACAGAACCTGTCCCACAAGGTCCTCGAAGAGATACGCATGCTCTCGGGCGTCGAGACGCACAAGGAGAAAGTGCTGCGCATCATCCTGGCCGGGCAGCCCGAGCTCAAGGAGACGCTGGAGTCGCCGAACCTGAAGCAACTCATGCAGCGCATCCGGCTGCGTTTCCACCTGGGGCCGCTCAGCCGGGAGGAAGTCGAGGAATACGTGAAGCACCGCCTGCAGGTGGCCGGCAACCGGAACCCCGCGCTCATCGCGGCCGATTGCTATGACATCATCTTTCGCTACACGGGCGGCGTGCCGCGGTTGATCAACACGCTCTGCGACACGGCGCTCTTGTGCGCCTTCGCCGAGGAATGCCCCACGGTTACGGCCGCGCATTTCAGCACCGCCGTCGACGAACTCGACTGGATGGAGTACAGCCCGAGCGTCGGCCCCTACCGGAAGCTCGAGCGCAAGTTCGAGCGCCCCGGTGCCGCCGCGCCGGTGGGCGACAGCGTCTCCCGGATCGAGGTGCGGACGAACGGCGAACCGGTCTCGGTGTACACGTTCCCGAAAGGGCGGATCATCATCGGCCGTTCGCCCGAAAACGACATCTACATCCGCAGCAAGTTCGTGAGCCGCCACCACGCGCAACTGACCAGCGACGACGAAGGCTGCGTCATCGAGGACCTGAACAGCACGAACGGCGTGTTCTACGAGGACCGGCAGGTCAAGCGCCAGAGGCTGCGGGACGGCGACGTCGTTTCACTCGGCATCCACCAGCTCGTGTACCGGGACCTGCGTCAGAGACCCGCGGACGCAGCGGGCGACGACGAGGCCGCCACCGGCTAGTTCCCCCAGGGGCGCTGCACGCGGGTAGCGCGGCCGTTCCGCCGGGCATCGCGCCGCTTCAGGAACACGACGAGACCCGCGACCAGGCAGAACAGCCCGAGCCCGAAGCAAATGGCCGGCCAGTGGCCGTGATTGACGTACATCGATGCCGCGAGTGAAACGATGCCGACGCAGAAGTAGAAGTACGGCAGCGCCTCGTAGATCGGTTTCGAAATCCACATATGCGCGAGCTCTTCCGTTTGCCGGGCCGCCTCAGGCGTCGGCGGTGCCGCCGACCGTGAGTTCGTCGATCTTGAGCGTAGGTTGACCGACGCCCACGGGCACCGACTGGCCGTCCTTGCCGCAAGTCCCGACGCCGGTATCGAGCTTGAGGTCGGTGCCGACCATCGAGACGCGGTGCAACGCGGTCGGTCCGTCGCCGATCAGCATCGCGCCTTTCACCGGCGCCGTGACGCGGCCCTTCTCGATGAGGTAGGCCTCGCTCGCGGAGAACACGAACTTGCCGGACGTAATATCGACCTGGCCGCCGCCGAAGTTCGGCGCATACAGGCCCTTGTCGACGGACCGGATGATTTCCTCGGGATCGTGTTTGCCTGCGAGCATGTAGGTATTCGTCATGCGCGGCATCGGGACATGCGCGTAGGACTCACGCCGGCCGTTGCCGGTGGGCCGCGCGCCGGACAGGCGCGCGTTCAGCTTGTCCTGCATGTACCCCCGCAGAACGCCGTCCTCGACGAGAATGTTGTATTGCCCGGGCGTTCCCTCGTCGTCGATGGCGAGCGAACCGCGCCTGCCCGGCAACGTGCCGTCGTCGACGATCGTGCAGTGCGGCGACGCGACCGGACGGCCAATCTTGCCGCTGAACGCGGATGTGCCCTTCCGGTTGAAGTCGCCCTCCAGGCCGTGACCGACCGCCTCGTGCAGGAGCACGCCGGGCCAGCCCGGCCCCAGCACGACGGGCATCGTACCGGCCGGGGCCGGCACGGCGTCGAGCTGCACGAGCGCCTGCCGTACCGCCTCGCGTGCATACGCGAGCGGCAGGTCGCCGGAGAGAAAGTAGTTCAGGTCCGCGCGCGCGCCGCCGCCCGCGTAACCCTGTTCGCGCTTGTCCCCGTCCTCCAGTATGACGCTGACGTTCAGTCGCACGAGCGGGCGGATGTCGGCCGCGAGCGTCCCGTCGGAACCGGCGACCAGGATGAGGTCCTGGTTGCTCGACAGGCTGATCATCACCTGCGTGACGCGCGGGTCTAGGGCGCGGGTCGCGGCATCGAGTTCGGAAAGGAGCGTGGTCTTCTGGAGATCGCTGATGCTCGTCGTCGGGTCGTCCGGCGAGTACAGCGCCGTATGCCCCTCGCGGTGCCACGCCGGCAGCGAGCGGTTGCGGCCCTGCCGCGCGATCGCCCTGGCCGCTCTCGCGGCCTGCTCGAGCGCCGGCAGAAGCAGTTCGTCGGAATAGGCGAAGCCGGTTTTCTCGCCGCTCACGGCGCGCACGCCGACACCCTGGTCCACGCTGAAACTGCCTTCGCGGATGATGCCGTCCTCGAGCGACCAGCTTTCGTGCCGCGAAACCTGGAAGTACAGGTCCGCATAGTCGACCGCGCCGCTCATGATCGTGCCGAGCGTGCGGTTGAGCTCTACCTCGCCGAGGCCGGCCGGCTGGAGCATGCGCGACATGACGCTGTCGAGGGCGTCCGCCTCCGTGCGGGTGATATCGGTAACCGGTCGGTTCATGTCAGTCGTCTGTCATTCTCTCTGTGGTCGGTATGCCGCCGGCCAACCGGCGATTGGCCAGCGCCGGGAACTCCTGGCGCAGCCGCTCGACTGCTGCGGGGTCGATGTCGGCGATCGCGAGGCCGTTCCCGTCCGCGAGTTCGTCGACCACTGTACCCCAGGGATCGACGATCATTGAATGGCCCCAGGTGGTCCGACCGTCGGGGTGCGTGCCCCACTGGCCGGGCGCAATCACCCAGGCGAGGTTCTCGATGGCCCGCGCGCCGAGCAGGGTGCGCCAGTGCGCCTTGCCGGTGACGGCCGTAAACGCCGCCGGAACCGTTAATACGGACGCGCCCGCGGCGACGTAATGCCGGTACAGCTCCGGAAAGCGCACATCGTAACAGACACTGAGACCGACGACGCCCGCCGGCGTTGCCACGACCACCGGTTCGGCGCCGGGCCGCATGGAATGGGACTCCCGGTAGGATTCTCCCGATGCCGCCAGTTCGACGTCGAACAGGTGGATTTTGCGGTAGATCGCACGCGTTTCGCCGGCCGCGTCCACCACCACGGAAGCGCCGAACACGCGGTCGGCGTCACCCGAGGCGAGCGGCAGGCTGCCGCCCACGATCCATACCTGGTGCCGGCGCGCGGTTTCGGCGAGAAACGCCTGGATCGGGCCGCTCCCGATCGCTTCCGCGTGCGCCGACTTGTCGCGGCTACGCACCGGCATCAGTGCAAAATTCTCCGGCAGCACGGCCAGGCGAGCACCTTCGGCAGCCGCGTCGGCGACCAGCGACCCCGCGAGCTCGAGGTTGGCCCCGACGTCGGCCTGGCTCGACATCTGGATGGCGGCGACGCGTGTTTTCATCGGCGCATTGTAGAGCGTAAACGGTCGGCCCGCGCCTCGGCGCTAGTCTGCCTGCACCTGTGCGAGGCAGCCGGCGCGCGCGGCCGTCGCGGCGAACGCTTCGGCGTCCGTGGAATCGACGACCGGGCTGTCCCACGAGCCGCTCATACTGTAATAGACCTGCCCGACTTCCTTCAGCGGCTTGCGGAACACCTGCGAAAACAGGAACAGCGCCGCGGCGACCTGCGGCCCTGCGGCAATGGCGCCGACGACCGGGAGCGTGTTGCCGAGGTTCGCGCTGACGACGGCGGCCTGGGAGTAGTCGCCGGCCACGAGGTCCGCCTGGCCGGTAATGCCGATGTCCGCGGCCGGCCCGACGAGTGACAGGTCGCAGGTGTAGGCCGTGCCGTCCTCGAGTCGGAACGTGCCGCTGATCTCATCGAAACTGAAGCCCTTCTGGAACACGTCGCGGAAATCGAGCGCCAGCCGCCGCGGCAGTGCGGCGACGCTCAACAGGCCGAACATGCGGCCGGCACCGGGCTCGACCTCGTTGAGCTGCCCGGCGCCCAGCCGGACCTCGACGTCGCCGTGCAACGTCGTGAGGAACCCGGCGCGGGGCCCGCCCGACCAGCGCAAGTCGAAGTCGAGGTTCATCTCCTCGCTCGCGATCCCCGGCTCGTAGCCGAGACGCCGCATCGTGGCGTCGACGTCCGTGCTCGAGAGCGTCAGTGCCGCACGGCTCGACGATCCCGAGGGATCGCCCTCGTCCGCGAGCCATTGCGCGCGCCCGGCGATGCGGAAACTGGCGTCGGCCGCCGAGAGCGAATCCGAGACCAGGCCTTCGCCCGTCTGGGTGATGTCCGCGGTCACGCTGCCGAAACGGCGTTCACCCACGCCGAACTCGCCGGCCCGGAACGCGATCGACGGCAGCGTGCGCGGGTCGCGCACCGCCGGCGGTCGCGCTTCGAGGGATGGTTCCTCCTCGCCGTCGCCGGGCAGGATGAAGCGCTCCATGTCGAGAACCAGCGTCGCCGCCGGCGAAAAGTCATACGGCACGAATATCGACCCGGCCACCTCGTCGCCCTCGAGCTGCACGAGCCAGTCGCGCGCGCTGCGGTCGACCTGGACACGGTGATCGAACAGCCGCTGGCCGGCGACCTCGAGTTCACCGACGAGGATGTCGACCGAACGCACGCGGTCGCCGGCGCCCGTCTCGCCTCCGTCACCGCCGCTGCCTGCGCCGTGACCATCGCGCAGCGGTGCCGTGACGGCGAACCACTCCGCCAGGTCCAGTCGCTCGACGTTGCCGCGCACGTGCAGGCCGCGCACGTCCGGCGCCGCCGGTGCCGCGCCGCCGAGCGTCAGCATGCCCCGGTCGAAATCCCAGCGGTTCCCGGCGGGCGCGAAGTCGATGGCCCAGGCGACGGCGTCTCCCAGGCTGCCGGCGGTCGTGATGCGGTCGGCGCCCGGTGCGAAGACGAGGTCGCCGACGAATCGCCGCAGCTCCGGTGCGGGCTTGGCGAGCGGCGCCGGCAGCTCGATGCCGAGCCCGGCGAGCGACGAGGAGACCTGCACGTCGAACGGCGCGCGCGGCTCGTGGTCGCCGCGCGGAAAGCGGACCTCGGCGGTAAAGTCCGCCCGGCCGTGCAACCGGCCTTCGAGAGGCAGGCCGAGCTCGTCGACGAGGGCCGTCGCCGTGGCCGCGCCCCGCACGGCCGCGACGACCTTGTAACCCGGCTGCCCCGCCGGCGCGTCCGACACTTCGATCGTGACCGGCGCGCCGAGGAAATGCGCCGCCAGGTCGCGGCTCTCGATATGGTCGCGCGAAACCGTCACTGTGCCGGCAAGCCCGGTGAACGGGGCGTCGAGCCCGTCGATCGCGAGGGTCGCGTCCGTGCCGCTCACCTCCGCCGTAACGGCGAAATCCCGCCACGCGCGCAGGGGCACCTCGAGGTCGAGCGCAAGCGTCCCGTCGCCGGCAACGCTCACCTTGTCGAGGTGCCCGCCGAAGACGCGCGCGAGCGGGCTCGCGGACGCGAACGCGTGCAGGCTCTCAAGCGTGCCTCGCGAAGTGGCTGCGACCGTCAGCACGGGACGCCTCAAGTCCGGGATCTCGACGATTGCGTTTTCCGTCGCGTTGCCGGTCGTCACCGAGCGGTTCTCGCGCGTGTAAAGGCGCGTGTTGTCGAGGACGGCCCGCATGTATGCGACATCGACCACGGGGAACTGCGGGTGGTAGCGAAACTCGAGATCTTCGATGCGTGCTTCGACGAGCAGGCGCCCCTCCCCGCCGTCGAACGGAAACGCCTCGAGCGGCCCGCGCAGGTGCGCCGTGCCGTCGGCAACCCGCCCGGCCAGGAGCGAATCCTGGAACCAGTCGTACAGCTTCGCCGTCATCAGGCGGCGGGGAATGAATCGTTTCGCGACGGCGACGTCCGCGATCCGCCAGTCGCTCGCGAGGTCGATGACGGGCCCGGCGTCGCCGTCGATCGTGATCTCGACGTTGCTGCGGCTGTCGAGCACGGCATTCGCGAGGCTGATGTTGTCCGACAGGATCGTCAGCCGGTCACCGCTTCGCCGCCATACGACGGTGCCTGCCATGCGATCGAGCTCGACGGGTTCCGGCACCCATTGCGAGAGGTCGAGCGTCACCCCGCCGGCGTCGATCGCGAGCAGGCCGCCCTCGGGATCGGCGCGCAGGCTTCCCGAGAAACCCCGGATCCCGATGCCGCGGATGCCGGCGACGTCCTGGGCCGCGAGGCCGACCCGTGACAGTTCGGCGGAGACGGCGTAGCTGGACTCCGCCGCCGCGAGATCGGCGACGCTCAGCACGAGATTCTCGACGACGCCGTCCGGCTGCCAGGTGTCGAGCCAGCGGCGCGGCGTCTCGCCGAGCCAGCCGGCGACGATCGCCGCATCCGCAAAATCGACGTATGACGCCTGTACCTCGGCCGACCGCGGCTGCCGCTCGCCGGGTCCGCGCCCCGCTTCCACCCGCAGTGAGCAGAGCGGCCATTCGCCGTTCGCCGTACTCAGGCGCAGCTCGTCGAGCGCGGCGAGCCAGCCGCCCGGTTCGCGGCTGAAGGCGAACCGGCCGCTTACATCGAACGGCGGGCCGCCATTCAGCGACACACCCGCGAGATCGCCGGTTGCGGATACGTTCCGCACTTCGGTCCCGGCGAGAACGAAACTCGCGTCGAGGGCGCCGCGTCCGCCGGTCACCCGGCGCGCCGGGTCGGCGGCGAGCGCCGACCAGCCGGGCAGTTCGAGCAGGCTCGCACTCACGGTGACGTTCCAGGGCTCCCGCGCGCCCTCGCCCGTCGCCAGCTGCGACGCCGCCACCGTGAGCAGGGTACCGAGCGACTCCGGGAGGCGGACGTCCGCATCGACCGCGGTGCGCTGCAGGTCCCGCTGCACGAGTACGCGCGGCACGTCGAAGCGCGTCGGCCGCGGGTCGCCCTCGCGCACGAGGAGCAGGCGAAGGTCCTCGCCGATGACGGTCAGCGCGTCGATCTTTGCGTCGCCGGGGCCGAGCCGGGCCAATGTCTCGCCCTGGAAGGTCCAGTTACCGGCGGCATCCCGGCGCAGCTCGACACTGCTGTCGCGTACGCGGACGGTATCGACGAGCAAATGCTGTTCGAAGAGCAGCTCGGGCAGCGACACGATGATGCCCACCTCCCCCGCGGCGATGAGGCGCGCGCCGCTGCCCGGCCGGATCAGCTCCGCATCGTAGAAACTGAGTTCCGGGCCGCGCAGGCCCCAGCGGGCATCCATGCCGGCGAACTCGACCTCGAGGCCGATGGCCTCGCTGGCCCATGCCTTCAGTTCGTCCTGGTGCTCGGGCAGGCGCGGCAGAAGCAGCCGGAACAATGCGAGCAGGATCGCGAGCAGCACGACCGCGGCCGCCGATGCGTAGGCGAGCACCTTGAGGACGCGTCGAATGAAGTCGGACACCGGGCTGCCTATGCGGATAACGGCCAGGGCCTAGACGAGGACCACGTCGAACTGGTCCTTGAGGTAGAGCGCTTCGGTCTGCAGCCGCAGGGACTTGCCGGTCTGTTCCTCGAGATCGGCGAGCCCCGCTGCCTGCTCGTCCAGGAGGCGCTCGATCACGTCCGGGTGCGCGAGCACGATCGCCTCCTCGAAATCGAACTGGCGTGCCTGGCGAATGACCTCGCGGAAGATCTCGAAACACACGGTTTCGGCCGTCATGATGAACCCGCGGCCGGCGCAGACGGGGCAGTCCTCGCACAGTATGTGCTGCAGGCTCTCGCGCGTCCGCTTGCGCGTCATCTCGACGAGCCCGAGCGGCGACATCGGCATGATCTGGTGGCGGGCGTGGTCGCCGGCCATGGATTCCTCGAGCACGCGCAGCACGCTGTCGCGATGCTCCTGTTCGGCCATGTCGATGAAATCGATGATGATGATGCCGCCGAGATTGCGCAGGCGCAGCTGGCGCGCGATCGCCACCGCCGCTTCCAGGTTGGTGCGGTAGATCGTTTCCTCCAGGTTGCGCCGGCCCACGTAGGCGCCGGTATTGACGTCGATCGTCGTCATGGCCTCTGTCTGGTCGATGATCACGTACCCGCCGGACTTCAGCGGGATCTTGCGCTCCAGGGCTTTCTGGATTTCGTCCTCGATGCCGTGCAGGTCGAAAATCGGCCGCCGCCGCTTGTAACGTGTCAGGCGCGGCTCGACGTTCGGCAGGAACACGCGGGCGAACTCCGTCATGGCCTCGAAGTCGGGTTTGCTGTCCACCAGGATCTGCTCGACGTCGCCGGTCACGAGGTCTCGCAGCACCCTGAGCGGCAGCGACAGGTCTTCGTGGACCAGGGATCTTGCACTGCCTTCCCTGCACCGTACCTGAATGACGTCCCAGAGGCGGACGAGGTAGTCGAGGTCGGCCTCCAGGGCCTCCCTGTTTGCGTCCTCGGCCACGGTTCGGACAATGGCGCCGCAGGAGAGTTCGTGCACCGCCATCAACTCGGCCACGAGCGAGCGCAATCGCTCCCGCTCGGCCTCGTCCTCGATGCGCGCGGAGACGCCGACGCCGCTGCCTCGGGGCAGAAGGACGAGGTGCCGTGCGGGCAGCGTGACGAAGGTCGTCAGGCGCGCGCCTTTGTTGCCGAGCGGATCCTTGACTACCTGGACCAGCAGCTCCTCGCCGTCGCGCACGAGATTGCCGATGGCCGGCAGATCGTCTTCCGACTCCGGGCGCTCATCGGTGCGCGCGATATCGGAAGCGTGCAGGAAGGCGGTTCGGTCGAGACCGATGTCGACGAACGCCGCCTGCATGCCGGGCAGGACGCGCGACACGCGCCCCTTGTAGATGTTGCTGATCAGGCCGCGGCGCGCCGCCCGCTCGATGAAGACCTCCTGCAGGATGCCGTTCTCGAGCAGCGCCGCCCGCACCTCGTCCGGCGAAACGTTGATGAGAATTTCTTCCTTGCTCGATTCATCCGTCATGGCACTACCGGGTCGATGCGGGAGCTTTACAAGAATTCGATGCCGGCGTCGCGAAGCAGCGCGGCGGTCTCGAATACCGGCAGGCCCACGACGCCGGAGTAGCTGCCCATGATAGACGCCACGAAGAGGCTGCCAAACCCCTGGATGGCGTACGCCCCGGCCTTGCCCGCCGGCTCGCCGGTGGCCCAGTAACGCCGGGCCTCGTCGGCACCGATCTCGCGGAACCGGACATTGGTGGCCGAGAGCGCCGTGGCAATGCGGCCCCTGGAACGCACGGCGACGCCGGTAAGCACGCGGTGCGTCCGGCCCGATAGCCGGCCAAGCATCGCGCACGCCTCCGCCTCGCTGCCGGGCTTGCCGAATATAGCCCCGTCGAGTTCGACCGCGGTATCCGCGGCGAGCACGACGGCCGGCGGCGGCGCGTCCGTCGCGAGAGCCTTGGCCGCCGCGAGGCGCACGACCAGGGCGTCCGCCGCCTCACCGGCGAGCGGTGTTTCGTCGACGTCCGCCGGGCGGGATTCGAATCGCGCCCCGAGCACGCTCAATATCTCGCTCCGTCGGGGCGACGCCGAGGCGAGGACGAGCGGCGGCGGCGTCCGGCGGCCCGCACGAGGGTGACGCTGCCCGGGCCCGGTCGCACGCATGGCCGGCTATTCCCGGTGGTACGGGTGGCCCGCGCCGAGCGACCAGGCACGGTAGAGCTGCTCGGCCAGGACGACGCGCGCGAGGCCGTGCGGCAGGGTCAGGGCGGACAGCGACCAGCGGAAGTCCGCGCGCGCGCGGACGGTTTCCG
>DASUOE010000093.1:0-5104 GCA_036276805.1 Woeseiaceae bacterium
TCGAAATCGGCAACCGGTGCGCCCACGACGGGGAGAAACTCCGACCCATCCTCATTCTCGGCACTTGGATCGGTGAAGGTCGCACGCCGCGCGCGATCGTGCGACTGGGCCGCATAGCCTGCGTAGAAGTCGAAGGAACTCGCATCGCCGATGAGGTACGACCCGAAGCCCGTGATGCCGTACGTCGTCGTCTCGAAATCGCCGCCGTCGAAGAAATCGCCGCTCTGTTCCGAACCGTCGGCGACGATCCCGAGCACCCACCTGTTGCCGACCAGCGTGTCGAGTCCGGCCACGAACCGGACAACGTCGGAGTCGTAGCCGTCCTCGAACGGCGAGACCTGCTTGTCAATCGAGTCGTAGCCGACGGACATGAAGAAGCCGCGCCGGACCTGTTCCGGCTCGTCCTCGTCCAGGCGCACCTCCACGCTGGAGGGCTGCGAGGGCGGTGTCGCCCCGAACCCGCCGCCGCTCGTAGCCGGATCCGCGTTCATCTGTACGCGGGTGCAGATCTCGAACAGCGGGCTGCCGGGCACGAGTACGTCGGGGTTGTCATTGCCGAGCAGCACGCCGCAGGCCCGGCCGCCTTCGAATTGCAGCTGCTCGACGACCGCCTGGTTCAGCGTTTGCGCATGCGACTGAGGGAGAGCCGCGGCGAGCACGAGCGCGACGAGGCATTGCACGGATCGCTGCGTGTTTCTTATAGGGCTTGTAGTTTTCATCGTCCTGGTCCCTCGAAGGTGGTGTCGCCGGAGCGATACGACGGCGCGAGCCGGCCGGTCAGTTCCTGCCGGGGTACGAAGAGAAACTCGCCGAACTCGTGGCGGGCGAAATTGATCGGGCCGTAGGTCGGCACCTGCTCGAAGCGTTCCCGGTCGTACGCGGACTGCGCGACGAGGCTGCGGATCTGCAGCAGCAGGCTCTGCGCATCCACGACCTGGTCGACGTCGTTCAGCGCATCGAGCAGCGCGCTCGCGAAGACGGAGTGCCCGTCGCGGCCCTGGTCGAGCACCGGCTGCAGCCCGCCTGAAGTGAGGGCGGTGCGCGAGCGCTTCTCGTTCATTACCGCGTAATCCGCCGCGACCTGCTCGCGCGTCCGCCCGGTCCTGAGTGCCGTCGCGCTGCTGCGCGTGATGGTACCGGAATAGCACGAATCCGAGATCACCAGTACGTGGCGCGCGCTCATGATGTTCAGCAGGTCCGTCAACTGGTAGTTCGGGATCCAGTTCGTGTTGTCGTCCGGCTTCGCGTCGCGCGGCAGCCAGTAGCCGCGGTCGTTGACTTCCTCGAGCGTCCCGTGCCCCGCGTAGTAGATGAGCAGGTTGTCCTTCTCGGTGAGTTCCTTGCGCAGCGTATTGAGCATCTCCAGTATTTCGTTGCGGGTCGGATCCTCCAGGTAGCGCACACGGAACCCGAAACGCTCGACCAGGACCTCGCGGATCGACCCGGCGTCGTTGACGGCGGTCTGCAACGGGTTCATGAATTCGTAGTCGTCGATGCCGATGACCAGCGCGTGATAGGCGCCGAACTCCGTCGCCACCCGCAGGGGCGCCTCGTCGTCGTCCCGCGGGTCGAGGCGGAAGGAGCGCGTGCCGCGCCGGCCGTCCGAGTCGACCGCGACGATGGTAACGAGCGTTCCGTCGTCACCGATCGCGACGCGGCTCTGGAAGACGCCGCTGTCCTCCACGGCGACGGACTCGTCGTTGACCGTGACCGAGCGCAGCGCCGAGGCGGGAGTCACACGGCCGATGATCAGTCGTTCCCTGACGCCCGCCGCGACAGGGTGCGGTGTGACGCCGCGCGTGTCGGGCACCGCGGGATCGATCATTTCGATCGACGGTGCGCGGTTCGCTTCGCTACCCGCATTGCCCGGAAACTCGCCGGGCAATTCAGCGGGCTGCAGTTCCGGCGCCACGCGCAGTTCCGGCAGGCCCGACGCCTTCCGGTACCAGGACAACGCCTGCGCGGGGTCCGCTTCGCCGAGCAGGCCGGTTTCGTAGAGCTTGCCGAGGTTGAACTGTGCGGCGGCGAGGTCCTGTGCCGCGGCGCGTTCGTACCACGTTTTGGCCTGCTGGTAGTCGACCGCGGTTCCCAGGCCCTTCTCGTAGATTTCGCCCAGGTAGTTCTGCGCCTCCGCGTCGCCGCCTGCGGCGAGTTCCTCCCACAGCGCCTTCGAAGTGGAGAAGTCCGCGCGATCGTAGGCGACGTATTCGCCGCCGCGGATGGCGCACTCGGAGGCCGTCGTGCGCACGGGCCGGCGCGGCCCGGAGAACGAGTAGCGGTTGCCGATGCGCCGGACCTGGCCCGGCAACAGGCAGTCGACGACGAGGTAACGGTCGGCGGCCTCGACCGGCTGCCGCGGCTCCTCTGCCGGAGCGGCCGCGCAGGACTGGAGCGACCCGGCGAACGCGAGCGTAAGCGTGAGCGCGATGCGACCGCGAAGTTCCCGCGCCGGTGGCCGGCGATGCGGACGTGCGGCTTGTGAGAAACGTAATCGCATGGGACACCGATCCCCGATCGGCGGGCCGCCGTCAGCGTCGGCGGTTCGTTTTCCATAATCCATTTCGCGCCGTTTATGGTCCAAAGTCAACAGCGGGAGCGGCGGTCACGCCGCGAATTGAACGCGGCCCGATGCCATGACGTTATCGTCGCGGCCGGAGAGTACGAACCATTCGCGGCCTTACGGCCGCTCCTACAGCCGCGGTTGCGAATGTAGGAGCGGCGGTCACGCCGCGAATTGAACGCGGCCGGATGCCATGACGTTATCGTCGCGGCCGGAGAATACGAACCATTCGCGGCCTTACGGCCGCTCCTGCAACGCTTCCAGGAAACGTGCGGTGGCCGATTCCGACGCGCTCAATGCCTTTCGTTGCGGCCCGAGCGTCGCCGGCAGCGTGCCGGCGAGGAATGCCTCGACGATTGCAGGATGCACGTAATACTTGCGGCACACCGCGAGGGTGTTGCCCAGCATGTGCGCCGTCTCGCGCAACGCGGCGTTCAGCGTGCGGACCGCCGCCGTCGGCGATTCCGGCGGGCCGGCGGCCACGAGTCGCTCGAACGCATCGGCCGACCCGCCCCAGGTGCGGAACGTCTTCGCCGTGAAGGTCTCGCCGGTGATGGCTTGCAGCGCTTCGTTAACGTCGGTGGACGTGAGCGGACACAGCTCGCCATCTTCGGCCATGTACTGCAGCAGCGCGTGGCCCGGCAGTTCGTGGCAGCGCCTGACCACCCGCGCCGCACGCGGGTCGTCGAGCGTAAGCTCGCGCTCCTTGCCGCCCTTGCCGACGAACGAAAAGCGTACGCTCGCGCCGTCGACCTCGACATGGCGGTTCTCGAGCGTCGTCAGTCCGTAGCTCTCGTTGGATTCGGCGTACGCCGCATTGCCGACGCGGATGAGCGTCCGATCGAGCAGGTAGAGGGCGATGGCCGTCACGTGCTCCTTGTCGAACTGCCGCCGCCGGAGTTGCCCGTCGACGTGGTCCCGGATCGTCGGCAGCCTGGCCGCAAAACTCGTCAGGCGCCCGAAGTCGCGCAGTTTGTTCTGCTCGATCCACAGCGGGTTATAGCGGTACTGGCGCCGGCCGCGGGCATCGCGGCCGACCGCCTGGATGTGCCAGGTTGCCGCCGCCGCGATGCGCACGTCCTCCCATGCGGGCGGGATCGCGAGCGCATCGATGCGCCGTCGGGTGCGCGGATCCTCGACGGACTCGCCGGTGCCGTTCGTGTAGGCGAACCCCCGCCCACGACGCAGCCGCCGGATGGACAGCTTGTCCGCCTCGCTGTAGGTGACGTTGCCGGGCCACTCGAAGGGATCGGGCATGGACGCATTCTATCGGCGCGGGCGGCGCCCGGGTGATTGGTGTATACCATTGCGCATCCGCCCCGCCCGGAGCCCCGTATGCCGTATCGCACGCGCCGAACCCGCCGTTCTCGCTACGTCTTCTTCGCGCTCCTTGCGCTCGCCGCGGCGCCCGCCGCGCTCGCCGCTGACGAGCTTTCCGCGCCCGCCTCGGTGCCGGCCGGTGCGCCGGTGCGCGTGACCTGGCAGGGCGAGTCCGGGCCGCGGGACTTCGTGACCATCGTCCCGGCCGGGGCACCGGAAGGCAAATACGAGGCGTACGTGTACGCGCGCGGCGCCGAAGCGACGCTGACCGCGCCGGAGGTGGCCGGCGAGTACGAAATCCGCTTCCTCGGCGGCGACGGCCCGTATCCCACGCTCATGCGTGCGCCGCTCGAGGTCACGGCCGTCAGCGCGACGCTGACGGCACCTGCGTCCGTCGAGGCGGGCGCGGACTTCGACGTGTCGTGGACGGGGCCGGGCCACGCCCGCGACTTCATCGCCATCGTCCCGGCCGGCGCGCCGGAACGCAGCTACGACCAGTACCGCTACGCGGATCGCCCGACCGTGACGCTGCGGGCGCCCGACGAGCCGGGCAATTACGAATTGCGCTACCTGAGCGCACAGCAATATTTCACGCTCGGCAGCGCGCCGCTCGAAGTCACGGGCGCGTCCGCAACGCTCGAGGCGCCGGCCACGGTCAGCGCGGGCGCCGACGTCGAGGTGCACTGGGAAGGCCCGGACAACCCGCTCGACTTTCTCACCATCGTCGCGGCCGACGCGGAAGAATCCACGTTCGATACATACCGTTATACGAAAAGCGGCAACCCGCTCGTGCTGCGCGCGCCGGACGAGCCCGGCAACTACGAGATCCGCTACGCCGCGGGCCAGACCTACCGCACCCTCGGCTCGCAGCCGCTCGAAGTGCAGGCGACCTCGGCGTCGCTCGATGCGCCGGCGGAGGCCGTCGGCGGCACCGCCATCGAAGTGCAGTGGGAGGGGCCGGACCACCGCGGCGACTTCGTCGGCCTCGTGCGCGCGGCGGACGCCGGCACGAAACGGCATGTCACGTGGGCCTACACGGAGCGCGGCAATCCCGCCCGCGTGCTCCTGCCCGTCGAGCCCGGCGAGTACATGCTGACCTACGAGACCGGCAACACCTCGCGCGTGCTGGCGAGCCGGCCGCTCGCCGTCACCCCCCCCGCGCAGGGACCGGGCGGGCTCGAAGTCTTTCCGGCGAGCGGAACGACCGGCGGGTTCGCGTTGGGC
>DASUOE010000094.1:0-6404 GCA_036276805.1 Woeseiaceae bacterium
CTGGCGCGAGCCGGCGCCGCTGCTCGCCCGCCGGGTGCGCGCCTACAACCCGGCGCCGGGCGCCTGGTTCGCCTGCCGCGGCGAGCGCGTGAAGTGCTGGCAGGCCTCGCCCGTCGCGGCGATGCCGGGCCAGCCGGGCGCGGTGTCGACGAGCGGCGGCTTCGTCGTCACCTGCGCGGACGGCGCGCTCAGCCTCGAGGTGCTGCAGCGGCCGGGCCGGCGGCCCGTGAGCGCCCGCGAGTTCGCGGGCCATTTCGATCTCGACGGCGAGGTCCTCCCTCCGGCCGGCACCCCGGCGGCCGGCAAGAACGGCGCTGGCCGGCCGTGACGCCGCCCGGGGCGAGCGTGCGCGCCGCCGCTGCCCGCGCGGTGGACGCGGTGGTCACCGGGGGGCGCTCCCTCGATACGGCGCTCGCGGCGGCGGAAGCCGGGCTCCCGGCCGCGGACCACCCGCTGCTCAGGCACCTCGCGTTCGGAACGCTGCGCCGCTACTTCTCGCTTGGCGCCACGATCGACGCGCTGGCGACTCGCCCGCCGCGCGGCCGCGACAGCCTTCTCCGGGCACTGCTTGCCGTCGGCCTGCTGCAGCTCAGGGAGACCCGCATCCCGGACCATGCCGCCGTGTCCCCTACCGTCGATGCGGCGCGCCTGCTCGGGCGCGCAAAAGCGGCGGGCTTCGTGAACGCCCTCCTGCGCCGCTACCTGCGCGAGGGTGACCGGTTGCCGCCGCCGGCCGGCGGGGAGGCCGCGTGGAACCACCCCGCCTGGCTCATCGACCGGCTGCGCGCGGACTGGCCGGACGACTGGCAGGCGATTCTCACGGCCAACGACGCGCGCGCGCCGATGTGGCTCCGCGTGAACCGGCGGCGGACGACGGCCGACGCGTACCGCGGGCGCCTCGCCGCCGCCGGCATTGCTGCGGAGAGCCGGCCCGGCTGGCCCGACGCGCTGGTACTCGCCGACCCGGTCCCGGTGGCCGCACTGCCCGGTTTCCCCGAGGGCGACGTGTCCGTACAGGACGGCGCCGCGCAGCTCGCGGCACCCTGGCTGCTCGCAGACGGTGCGTTCGACGCCGGGGGCGGCACGGCGCCCGGCACACGCGTGCTCGACGCGTGCGCCGCCCCCGGCGGCAAGACCGCGCACCTGAAGGAGATCGGCGGCGCGGCCGTCGACGTCGTCGCCGTGGAAAAGGACCCGGAGCGCGCACGGCGCATCGAGGAGACCCTGGCGCGGCTCGGCCTCGCCGCGACGGTGCGCATCGGGGATGCCTCGACGCCCGGCACATGGCACCGGCCGCCGGCGTACCGGGCCATCCTGCTCGACGCCCCGTGCTCCGCGACGGGCGTGATCCGGCGGCACCCGGACATCCGCCACCTCCGGCGCGCCGGCGACATCCCGGCCCTCGCAGGGCTGCAACGGAGTATCCTCGACGCCCTCTGGCAGCTGCTCGCCCCGGGCGGGCGGCTCCTGTACGTGACCTGCTCGGTGCTCGCCAGCGAAAATGACGCGCTCGTCGCGGCGTTCCTCGGCGCCACTCCCGACGCCCGCGAAAACACCATGTTGCAAAATAACAACATCCGCGATGTAATGCGCCGCAAGGCTTGCGGCTACCAGGTCCTGCCGGGCACCGCCGGCATGGACGGCTTCTATTTCGCCTGCCTCGACAAGGTGCGCTGAGCAATGCCCCGATCGTTTCCCCGCCAGTTCGTCGCCCTTGCGCTCGTGGCCGTGTGCGTGCCGTTCCTCGCGCTGACGGTCGCCGCGCAGGGGCAGATCGAGCGGCAGGGCTACTTCGAGGTGCGGTCCGCGACGACGACGCTCGAGAACGGCGTCTACCGGCTCGATGCCCGGCTCCAGCTCGTGCTGTCGTCGGAGGCGCTCGAGGCGCTGAACAGCGGCGTCCCGCTGACGATCGAGTTGCAGACGCAGGTCATCCGTGTGCGGCGCTTCATCCTGGACGAGGTGGAAGCGGAAATTTCGACCACGTTCGAACTCGAATACCGGCCGCTCAGCCAGCGCTACATCGTGCAGAACCTGAACAGCGGCGACCAGGAGTCGTTCGCGACCTTGTTCTCCGCGTTGAACAATCTGGGGCGCATAACATCGCTGCCCGTGATCGACGAAGCAGTACTCGACCCGGATTCCGGCTACCGCATCCGGACCCGCGCGATGTTGCAGACGCAGCAGTACCCGGCGCCGCTCCGGTTGCTGTTTTTCTGGCGCAGCGAGTGGCACCTGCAGAGTGAGTGGTCCGAATGGATCTTAAAGCCGTAAAGCGCGTCGCGATAACGCTGGCGGCGCTGGTCGGCGTCGGTCTCGCGCTCGCCGCGCTGTTCCTGCTGAGCCGTACCGCGCAGAGCGCCGACGAGTTCAACCGGCTGTACATAGCGATCCTGGCGATCAACGTCGCCGGCGGGGTCGTCCTGCTCGTGCTGATAGTCGGCCATCTCGCGCGGCTCCTGCGCGATTACGGCGCCAACGTGCCGGGCTCGCGGCTCAAGGCGCGCATCGTATCGATGTTCGTCGGCCTCGCCGTCCTGCCGCTGCTCATGGTGTTCTACTTCTCCTACCAGTTCATCAACCGCGGCATCGACACCTGGTTCGACGTCGAGGTCGAGGAAGGCCTGGACAACGCCTTGCGCCTGAGCCAGGCGCTGCTCGACATCCAGAAGCGCGAACACCTGTTCGACACGGAACGCGCGGCGCGCAGGCTCGCCAGCATCGACCAGCGCGACATCATTTTCGAACTGTCGATGCTGCGGCGCGAGAGCGGCGCTCGCGAGATGACACTGTTCGGCGAGAACGGGCGCATCGTCGCTACCAGTTCCGACAGCGCTGCCGTGCGCCTGCCGGAGCTCCTGACGGAAGAGGTGGTCCTGCAGGTCGCGCAGAACCGGCCGTTCGTCAGCCTGGACCCGCTCGAGGACGGCACTTACGAAATCCGCACGGCGACCGTGTTCAACGTGCGCGGGCGGGCGGAGCCCGCCGGCATCATCCAGGCACATTTTCCCGTGACGGAGCGGCTCGGCTACATGACGAGCAGCGTGGAAACGTCGCTGCGCGAATACCAGCAGCTCCTGTTCCTGCGCGAACCTCTGAAGAGCACCCTGACGATCACGCTGACCGTCGTGCTCATGATCAGCCTCCTCACGGCCATCTACGGCGCGTTGATACTTTCGCGCCGGCTCGTGCAGCCGATCCAGGATCTCGTGGCCGGCACGCGCGCGGTCGCGAAAGGCGACTTCGACACGCGGCTGCCGACGCCGTCCCGCGACGAGATCGGGTTTCTCATCAGCTCGTTCAACGACATGACCCAGCGTCTCGCCGCCGCGCGGCGCGAAGCGAGCCTGTCGCAGTCGCTCGTGGAAGCCGAGCGGAGCAATCTCGAGGTCATTCTCGCTCGCCTGTCGACGGGTGTCGTCGCGCTCGACAACGACCTCACCATCCGCACGGCCAACCAGGCGTCCGGCGCCATCCTGAACGTGGACCTCGAGGCACGGGCCGGCGAAAACCTCGTCGACGTCGCGGAGAACGAGCCGTTGCTCGAACAGTTCGTCGACGTGGCCCGAGTGCACATTAACGCGGGAGAGACCGACTGGCGCGAGCAGATCGTGCTGCGCGGCGAAGTGGGCCGGCGCGTGCTCACCTGCGCGTGCACGACGCTGCCGTCGGACGGCGACTCGCCGCCTGGCTTCGTCGTCGTGTTCGACGACATAACGGCGCTCCTGCAGGCGCAGCGCGACGCGGCGTGGGGCGAGGTCGCACGCCGGCTTGCGCACGAGATCAAGAACCCGCTGACGCCGATCCAGCTGTCCGCCGAGCGCCTGCGCCGGAAGTACCTCGGCACGATGTCGCCGGAGGAAGCGCAAATACTCGACCGCGCCACGCACACGATCGTGCAGCAGGTCGAGGCGATGAAAGAGATGGTGAACGCGTTCAGCGATTACGCGCGCGCGCCGGACATGGACATCGGCCGTTTCGATCTCGACGCCCTGGTGCACGAGGTCGTGGACCTGTACCGGGCGCAGGAGGCGGGCGTGCGTCTCGTGGTGCATTCGGACCCCACGACGCCGTATCTCGATGCGGACGTCGGGCGTGTGCGCCAGATCCTGCACAACCTCATCCGGAACGCGATCGAGGCGCTCGAGAACACCGATGCAGGCCAGGTCGACGTGCAGGTTTGCGCGGCCGAGGTCGACGGCATCGACATGGTACAGATCCGGGTCGAGGACAACGGCCCCGGATTCAGCGCCGCCAGCTTCGACCGGATCTTCGATCCGTACGTGACGACCAAGCCGAAAGGAACGGGCCTCGGGCTCGCGATCGTGAAGAAGCTGGTCGAGGAACACATGGGAACCATACGCGCCGAAAACCGTCGGGACGGCGGCGCGATGATCAGCATCCGGCTGCCGCGCACGGAAGCGGCCCGGGAAGCCCTGATAGCGAAGGGCTACAGCAGCAGGGGCGAACAGCGGAGGGAAAGAGCGTGACAAATGCGCAAGTACTCGTCGTGGACGACGAACAGGACATCCGGACACTGATTTCCGACATCCTGGGTGACGAAGGCTACGGCGTGACGGCCGCGGCGAATGCGGCTGAGGCGCGCGCGGCACGGTCGGCGAAACGCTTCGACCTGGTGCTGCTCGACATCTGGATGCCCGACACCGACGGCATCTCGCTGCTGCGCGAATGGTCGGAGGCGAACGAGCTGACCTGCCCGGTGGTGGTCATGTCGGGCCACGGCACCGTCGACACCGCGGTCGAGGCCACCCGGCTCGGCGCGCACGACTTCGTGGAGAAGCCGCTCTCGCTCGCCAAGCTGCTGCGTACGGTGGAGAGTGCGCTCGCGTCCGCGGGCCAGGGAACGCGCGGCCGGGGCCGGCTGCCGGCGCTGCTGGCGCCGGTCGGCCGCTCCGAGCTCATGCAGAATCTGCGCGAGAAGGCGCAGCAGTATGCGCGGCACGATGCGAGCGTCCTGATCAGCGGGGAGCCGGGCACCGGCCGCGGCGCGTTCGCACGCTACATGCACTCGCTCAGCCGCCGCGCGGACGAACCGCTGATCAGCGTCACCACCGCGTCGCTGACGGCTGGCAACGTGGAAGAGCAGCTCCTCGGCAGCGAGACGCCGGACGGCATCAACGCCGGTGCGTTCGAACGCGCCGGCCGCGGCACGCTCATCATCGACGAGCTCTCGGACCTGAACGAGGCCGGCCAGCGCATCCTGCTCGGCGTGCTGGACGACGGCGAATACATGCGGGTCGGCGGCAAGGACCCCGTGCGGCTCGAAGCGCGGGTGATCGCGACCGTGAATGCCGATTTCGAAGCAAAAGTCGATGCCGGCACGCTGCGCCGCGACCTCATCACACACCTGCAGGTCCTGCAGCTGCGCGTCCCGCCACTGCGTGACTACACCGAGGACGTGCCGGAGCTCCTGAGCTACTACGTCGACAAGCTCGTCGACGCCGAAGGGCTCACGTTCCGCCGCTTCACGGTTGCCGCACAGAACCGCCTGCGCAACTACCCGTGGCCGGACAACGTGCGGGAGCTGCAGAACCTCGTTCGCCGGCTTCTGCTGACGGGCAAGGAGAGCGACATCACGCTCGAGGAAGTCGAAACCGACATCAGCGACTCGCCGACGTCCGACGAACCGCTCGTGAAGCAGGACCTGCTCGCGCTGCCGCTCCGGGAGGCGCGCGAGCAGTTCGAACGCGCCTACCTGCAGCAGCAGCTCGTGCTCTGCGACGGCAAGGTCGGCCAGCTCGCCAAGCGCGTCGGCATGGAGCGCACGCATCTCTATCGCAAGCTGCGCTCGCTCGGCGTCGACTTCAAATCCGTCGGCGGCGACGACTAATGTAGAAGCGGCGGTAACGCCGCGAGCAAGGCGCCCGGGAGCTGTAGGAGCGGCGGTAACGCCGCGAATGGGAAGCGGCCGGAACCCAGTGGCAAACCTTACGCTTGCACCAGCGGGAATCGCACGTGCCCTTCGGCGTCGATCGGCCACGCGGGGTTGTGGGCAATCTCCCAGGTATGCTCGTCCGGGTCGGCGACGTAGCCCCGGAAGCCGCCGTGCGGGGGCTCGTCCGCCGGCCGGAGCACGCGGCCGCCGTGACGGGCCAGCCGCTCGATGAGCGGCGCGACTTCGCCCTGCGTGCGCACGTTGTGCGCGAGCGCGAACGCCCCGGGACGGGCCAGCGCCGGCAGCCGGGCGTCCTCGCGCAGCGCCCGGTCGAGCCAGGTGCCGAGCACGAGGCCGTTCATCTGGTAGAAGACGATCTCCTCGTTCTCGAACACCGGGCGCCAGCCGAACCCGTCGACATAGAATCGCCGCGACGCGTCGAGGCGGGCGACGCCGAGCGTCACGACGGCGATTTGCTGTTGCATGGGTATTCTCCGTAGGAGCGGCG
>DASUOE010000095.1:0-2312 GCA_036276805.1 Woeseiaceae bacterium
CTCCGTGATGATCGTGACCCAGGCGTCGAAGAACGCCGTTCGGTCGCCGGTTCCGCGCAGTGTGAATTCCGTCGGCGGAAAGGCCTCGGCGGCGAACCAGGGATCGCTCTCGTGGCCGCGATGGTAATACAGGAAAAAATCGATGCCTTCGGCATCGAGCGCCGTCATTATCTCGCCGACGAGGTCGCGCGAGGAGGTGCGCTCGCCGGTGCCGATCAGCCGGTCGACGGACTCGATCGGGGCGTTCATGCGGTATTCCCACCAGGTCAGCGACCAGATCACCCAGGACGCGCCCGTCTGCTCGACCATCGCGACGAAGGCCGGCACGTCGAAGTCGTTTGCCTGTTCCTCGAGCGACTTGCGCGGCCCCGACACGGGATAGCCCCACGGGCCGTACTGGAACATCAGGCCATGGCCGGCCTTGCTGAACCAGGCCGTGTCGGCCCGGAAGGCATCGATGCGTGCATTCCGGGCCGCGACCTCCCCGGCACGCACGAGTTCGAGGGATTTGATTTCCGCGTTCCCGCCGGCGGAGGTGCGCACAAGTCTGAGCGAGCTCACGCCGGCGGGCAGCTGCACCATGCCTGCATCCTGCCGCGCCCAGCCGTCGACGGCCTGCCGAAACTCGGTCGCCGAATCCGTTCCCGGCTGCTCCAGCCGGAACGCCTCACCGGCCGGCGCGGACATCAGCGCGGTGACGTGGAAATCGCCGCCGCTGCCGGCGTCGACCTGCCACTCCAGGTAGTCGTCGGTACCGTCGAAGTTGTCGATCCAGAAGTGTTTCGGGAAAGCGTCCGGGTACAGCACCGTCAACCCCGGCGACCGGGCCGCCGCAGCGGCCAGCAGGTACGCGACGTTGTCGATGTCCGCCGATTCGCCGACGCGCAGCGGAACCGGCCCGCTCTGCGGGACGGCGGCCGGCGGCGCTGCGATTTTGCCGGCTTGCGCGGCAGGAGGGTCGTCCGCCGCCGGTTCGCCGCAGCCCGACAGGCTGCCGGCACATGCGCCGATCAGCAGCCCGGCTGCAAGCGCCGGGCCGCCGGCCCTGCGCCTAGAAGCGGGCATGGACCCCGAACGTTATGCGCCGGCCCACGTCCTGCACGAAGCGGACGATGCCGATGCCGTTGTTCTTGGTCAGCACGGAGTCGGTGATGTTGAGCGCCTCGAGGCGCAGGCTGATGCTCTCGGTGACGGCAAGGTTCGCCGCGAAGTCGAGCTGGTCGTAGGAATCGACTTCGATGGCATTATTGAAGTTCGTGTTCGACACCTCGACGAAACCGTCGCGATAGTTGTACGCCAGGCGCGCACCGAAACGCGAGTTCTCGTAATAGGCTATGGCGTTGTAACTGACTTCGGACAGGCCCGGCAGGGGCAGGACGGCGCCGTTCTCGGCGAACTGGATGTCGCTGGCCTGCACGATGGTCGTGTTGTAGATGAAGCCGAGTCCTTCGACCAGGAAGTCGAGAGGCTGTATCCAGTTGATCTCGAAGCCGTACATGTCCGAGCCGATGCCATTGTCCGGCTGCGAGACGAAGGCAGTGATCGTCTCGTTCTGGCCGGTCAGTTCATTGAGGTAGGTCAGCTGCATTTCGTTGGTGGCAGCGACGATGAACGAATCTATGAACTTGGCAAAGGGGGCGATCGCGAGGACGCCGCCGTTGCCCATGTACCATTCGAGGGATACGTCGAGCTGATCGGCGAGGTACGGGTTGACCTGCGGGTTCTGCGCCGATACCGAAGCCGTCTGGATATTGATGTTCGTCGACGGCGACAGGATCGTCAGGTCCGGCCGGGACAGGACGCGCGCGGCGCCGAAGCGGACGACGACTTCATCGGAGATGTCGTAGCGCAGGTTGAAGCTCGGCAGCCACTCGTCGTAGGACCGGTCGTAATAGCTCGGCGTCGACTCGACGGTCGTCTGAACCGTCGACGGGTTGTAGCGAACCGTCGTGAGGTCGGGCACGTTGCCGAACGAGGCCTGGTCCGTGGTCACGTAACGCACGCCGAGGTTACCGGACACCCGTCCGTCCGCAGCTTCGAAATTCACCTTGAAGTAGCCCGCCAGCGTCTCTTCCTTGACGTCGACAGTCAGTGAGTCGGCGACGGAGAAGGTGCCGGCTGCCAGGATGTCGGCCTCGTCGAGCAGCCGGATGTCCGGCCACGCCCCGGAAAACACGTCCGAGGGCCGGCCGTCGAAGCCGCCCAGGAAATCGTCGAACGTGAGTTGGGTCATCCAGCCCGCGGAATCGATGCCGCCCCAGCCCGGCAGGATCGCATCGGGAATGGTCGGCGCCCCGAGCAACTGTTCAAGC
>DASUOE010000096.1:0-32174 GCA_036276805.1 Woeseiaceae bacterium
GGCGGCGACGGCCGCAAGCCCCGGCAGCGTTGCGAGCAGGCTTGCGACGACGGCCCGGACAGGCCGGCGCGCGGCGATCATTTTCCGTGGGTTCGTGGTCTGCACTGGGGGTGTCATTATAATTGCCCGTCCAGCCTAATAGAGCGAGCGGCCTTTGTCCCCGTCGTGGTGCGCCCATTGGCGCCTTTCCGTGATCGCGTGCCTCGTGCTTGCGAAGCCCGGTGACGCCCAGGAGTCCGCGCCGCCCGACCGCCCGGCGGACCGCCCGCGTGTCGGCCTCGTGCTCGGCGGCGGCGGCGCGCGCGGCGCGGCGCACATCGGCGTCCTCGCCGAGCTCGAACGCCTGCGGGTGCCGGTGGACGTCATCGTCGGGACGAGCATGGGCGCCATCGTGGGCGGCCTGTATGCCGCCGGCACTACGACGGACGAGCTCGAACAGCTGATGCGGACGCTCGACTGGAACCGCGCATTGAGCGATGGCGGCGCGCGGGCCGACTTGAGCTTTCGCCGCAAGCAGGACGACGCGGACTACCCGATCCGGTTCGAACTCGGCGTCCGCGACGGCGAGCTGCTCCTGCCTCAGGGCGTCATCCAGGGCCAGCACCTCGACCTCGTCTTGCGGGAACTCACGATCGACACGTCCCACGTCGAGGACTTCGACGATCTCGCCATCCCGTTTCGCGCCATTGCCACGGATCTCGTGAACGGCACGGCGTACGTCATGGGAGAGGGCGATCTGGCGCTCGCGATACGCGCCAGCATGTCCGTTCCTGGCGCATTCGCGCCGGTCGAAGTCGACGGGCACCTCCTGGCTGACGGCGGCCTCGTCGGCAACCTCGGCGTCGAGGTCATGCAGCAGATGAACGTCGACGTCATCATTGCCGTGGACGTCGAGTTTCCGCTGTACCCGGAAGACCAGCTCGTTTCCGCCGTCGGCATATCGGAGCAGGTCCTGACGATTCTCATCCGCAAGGAGACGGAGCGGCAGATCGAGAAACTGCAGGACGACGACATCCTAATCCGGCCGGAACTCGGGGTCTTTGCGTCGACCGACTTCGCGGGCAGCCCGGAGATGATCGCCCCGGGCGCCGTCGCCACCCGCGCCCAGGCGGACGTGCTTCGCCGGTACGCCGTGGACGACGCGGCGTTTGCGCGTTACCAGGCGCGGCGCACGGCATCGCCGCCGCGCGAGAAGGACACGCTGGATTTCGTGCGCGTGGAGGTGGACGGGCAGCCCTTGCCGATTCTCCGCGAGCGGCGCGTCAGCCTCGCGCCCGGTACGCCCGTCGATCCCGAGGTGCTGGCGAGCCAGGCCAGCGAACTCTACGGGCTCGGCGTATTCGAGAAGGTGGGGTACCGGCTCGTCGAGGACGACGGCCGCCTGGGTGCCGTGTACACCGCGACGTCGAAGCGCTGGGGCCCGGGGTACCTGCGCTTCGGCCTCGCGGTGGAGGACGATTTCGAGGGCGGTACCGCGTTCAACTTCGCCGCGCGCTACTGGCATCCCGGTTTGAATTCGCTCGGGGCGGAATGGCGCACCGACCTCCGGGTCGGCACGGACCCCGGGTTCGCCACCGAATTCCTCCAGCCGCTGCGCACCGCCTCGCCGCTGTTCGTCGCGCCGCGCTTCGAGATCGGCCAGCGCAACTTCAACGCGTTCGTCTCCGGCGCGCCCGTGGCACAGCTCAGGCTGACGGAGTTCGAAGTCGGCGTGGACATGGGCATGGAACTGGGTACCTGGGGCGAACTCCGCCTCGGGGTCTACGGCGGGGAAAGCGACGCGCACGTGAAGGTGGGCGACCCCGGGCTGCCGGATTTCGATACCCGTACCGGCGGAATACGCACGCGCCTCTCCGTGGACACGCTGGACGATGCGCAATTCCCGCGCACGGGCCTCCAGGCGTCGCTCACCCTCGACCTGTCGCGCCCCGGACTCGGCGCCGACCGCAGCTACGACACCGCCGCGCTGAGCGTCGACAAGGCGTGGAGCCGGGGGCGGAGCACGTTCGTCGCGGGCCTGCAGGCCGGAACTTCGCTCGATGTCCGCAGCGCGCTGCAGGATCACTTCGCTCTCGGCGGCTTCCTCCGCCTGTCGGGCCTCGAGCGCGACGAGATCACCGGCCCGTACGCCGGGCTCGCGCGCCTCGTGTGGTACCGGCGCGTCGGCGAAGCGACCGGCGACCTGTTCGAGTTGCCCGTCTACGTCGGCGCCTCGCTGGAGACGGGAAATGCCTGGCAGGTCCGGGACTCAATCGGTGCCGACTCGCTCGTCACCAACGGCAGCGTGTTCCTGGGACTCGATTCCTATTTCGGGCCCGTATACCTGGCTGCCGGTCTGGCCGAGGGCGGGCACACGAACTTCTACCTGTTCCTGGGCACCGTGCCGCGCTAGGGCCTGTTAGCGCTACAGCCGCCCTGTGCATGGCATTGACAGGCCCTGACCGAAGCGCTCGCGGAGGGGCTCAGCGGACAAGTTTCTCGAGGATCTGCGTCGGGTTGTCGCTGCTGCGATAGTAGCCATGACGTTCCGCCATCGTCGCGAATGCCGCGTCCCGCTCCGCCTCGCTGGCGTACCAGTGCAGGCGTTCCCAGTTGTCGCCGAGGACGTTGCGCAGGGTGTCCCCGGGGGGCAGCGTGACGCGGATGCCGTAACGCCGTTCGGCGCCGGCGCGTTCGGGATCGACGAGATTGTGGCGGTGATAGTAGTCCACGCGCGGGGAGTCCTGGTGCATTGATAAGTGCCGTTGCCGGCGTCGGCGCGATTATACCGGATGCGCCCGCCGGTTCGCGGCGGCGGGACGATGCCCGGCACGATCCTCGACGTCTAGGGCAGCCGGCCGCGGTCGCCCGCGCCCTCGCGGTCGGCCCAGCCGAGCAGTCGCCGCGTCACGAAGAGGTAGACGGGTTTTACCGTGCGCCGGTAGAGCCGCGAGGGCGGTGACGGCGCGGCAAGAATCCGCAACTGGCGTTCGCTGAGCGCATGCGGGCAGTAGGTGCGCTTGTGCTTCAGCAGGTGGCGCAGATCCTCGTACGCCAGCAACCGGAACAGCCGGCCGCGCCGGGACGGCGCCCATGCGACCTGGAAGTCGATGAACGCGGGACGGCCCGACGCCAGCACCAGGATGTTCGGTTCCTTGGCGAGGTCGTTGTGCACGACGTCCTCCGCGTGCAGCCGGCGCAGCAGGCAGAGCGCCTCGCGAAAGAAGGCGGGTTCCGTCGGCCGGGCTTCGTGCAGCGGCCGGCCCGGCAGGAAGCGCCGGGCGAGCCCGTCGACCCGGACCTCGATGAGCGCCGGGACGCCGTCGATCCCGCCGAGAGCCGCGAGCACCCGCGCCTCGCGGCGCAACAGGCGCCGGGCGAACCAGCGGATCCAGGCCGGCGCAGGGCCGGTATCTCGCGTGATCGTTCCGCCACCCGGGCCTGGACGGTGGCGAACTTCGCCGAACAGGTCTTTTTTGAGTAGGGTCGACTCGCCCATCGTTTCCGGCGGCGGCGCGTGCGGGTTGCCTATCGTCGCAGCGCTTTCTCTACAATAGCAAGCCTTCCCCGGCTGCCAGGTGAGTCGAGCCGCATGGCCGAGCGCCCCGACGAGACAGGTCCCACCCGAGATCCGCAATCGGCGCCCGCCGGCGAGTTCTTCAGCGTCGGGGTACCGTTACAGGGCGTACAGCCGAGTTACATACGGCGGCGCGCGGACGATCTCCTGTTCGAGGCGGCGCTCGCCGGCCGATATGCTCACGTCATTGCGCCGGACCGGAGTGGCAAGAGCAGCCTGGTCGCTGCCACCGCGGCACGGCTGGAAGCGGAGGGCGTACGGGTCGCCGTCCTCGATCTGAACCAGGTGGCGACCCGTGACGGCGGGACGGATACCGGCCGCTGGTATTACAACGTCGCGTATCGCCTGCTCCGGCAGCTACGTATTCGCTTCGAACTCCAGGAGTGGTGGCAGGACAAGGCGATACTCGGCAACCGGCAGCGACTTCTCGATTTCTATTCCGAGGTATTGCTCGCTAACGTGCCGGCACCGCTCGTCGTATTCGTCGACGAGATGCAGTCCGTCGAAGACCTGGGGCATGCGGACCAGTTCCTGGCGAGCATCCGCTCGGCCTACAACGTACGCGCCACGGACCCGGAGTTCGCGCGGCTGACCTTCGTTTTGCTCGGCGAGTCCGACCCGCTCGTGCTCGTGAACGAGCCCGATGCCTCGCCCTTCAACGTGACGCAGGCCATCACGCTCGACGACTTCTCGCGAACGGATCTCGGACGCTTCCGCGCAGAATTCCCACTGGCGGCGGGCGAGGCGGAGGAAGCGCTCGACAGGATCTGGTTCTGGACGCGCGGCCAGCCTTACCTGACGCAGAAGCTCGCGCGTGCGGTCGCGCGCAGTATCACGCCCGGCGACGTCCCGGCGCAGGTGGACCGCATCGCCTGGCAGCAGCTCGCCAGCCGCGCCGCGCTGAACAGCGAGCCGCACATGAGCCACATCCACCGCCAGGTCGTGAACAGCGGCAAGCTACGCGAAGGCCTGTTGAACCTGTACGGGCGCATCCGCAAGGGGATCACGGTATCGGCCGACCTGGGTTCGCCGCTGCACCGGCGCCTGCTCGCCACAGGGCTTGTCGAAGTGGACGAAACCGGCGATCTGAAGGTTCGCAACCGGGCCTACGAGACAGTTTTCACCGCGCGTTGGGCCAACGAGAACATCCGGATCCAGTGGCGGGTCCCGCTCGTTGCCGCCGCGGTGCTGCTGCTCGTGATCCTGACGCCGCTCTGGTACACGCAATGGCTGCCGAACGGCTATGCGCGCACGCTTACCTCGCCCGCGACGACACTGACCGATGCCGAGTCCGCCTGGCGAACCCTGCGCGGATTTCCCGGCCATGCGGAATCCTCGGACAGGCTCTTCCGCGCGTACCTCAGCGACGCCGCGCTGCGCGCCGAAAGCAGCGGCGTCATGGCGGCGGTCGCCGCACTGGCCGCGGAACTGCCCGACGCGGGCAGCCTGCCGCAGGAACTGACGGCGGCCTTCTGGGACCGGCGCAGCAATACCGCGATGCGCGGCGAACGTCGCGACGAGGCATTGCTCGCCGCGATCGAGGCGCTGATCGCATCCACTTCCGGGCGCCGCGACCGCGCCGCGATGCTCGTCGGCGACGACTACCCGCTGCTGCGGGCGACGGTGCCGCCGGGCGAATACGAAGCTTTCGCGTTCGATCCCGGCAGCCGGGTGCTGAGCGCGTTCGCGGGCCCCGCCGTGACGCAATGGTCTCTGGAGCCCGGCGCGCTCGTGCAACGCGACGACTGGACCGTGACGGCGCTCGACGTCACGCCCGTCGTGCGGCGCGTCATCGTCGACCAGCCCGGGACCGTCGAGCGTATCGGCGTCATGCTCAACATCAGCCACCCGCGGTTCACGGACTTGCGGATGCGGCTCATCGCGCCCTCCGGCCGGGCGGTGGAAATCCAGATCGACCGCGACCGTGCCTCCAATGCGGACGACCTGCGTGCGCCGCCGGAGCAACTCGTGCCGCTCGTCGGCGAATCTCTCGACGGCACCTGGAGCCTGAGCCTGCGCGACGAGGCGACGGGGGTCGCCGGGCACCTGGCGGGATGGACGCTCACACTCAACGCGCAGGGCCTGGTCGAAAGCTTCGAGCGCGGCATGAGCATACCTGACCCGGTCGAGCGGGAAACCGGCGAGTACCTCCTGAGTCCGGAGGGGCGCTACGCGGTGGCGCGCGCGTCCCAGAGCGACAGTGCCCGCGTGTGGGATCTCGTCGTGGCGAAGCCGCTTGCGTCACTCGCGGTCGGCGCCAACGAGTCGCTGCTCGGCGTCGGCGCCGGTGCCAACCTGCTGCTGACCGCGACGCTCGAGAGCGTGAACGTGTGGGATACCTCGACCGGCCGCCGCGCCGGCACACTCACGACCGGGACCGGCAGCCCCGGCGCCCGCCTGACTGCGGACGGACGGCACCTGTTCGTCGAGCGGCGCGGCGACGCGGAAACGCGTTTCGAACTCTGGGACGTCACCCGCGGCACGCCGGTCGCCGAGTTCGCGGTTGCCGGCCAGGCGGCGCTCGTCGCGATCAACGCGGACGCCTCGCGCATCGCCGTTGCCGATTACGACCGTGCGGTGCGCATCTGGGACTTCCGCGCCGGCACGCTGCTGGCGCAGCTCGACCTGCCCCTGCAGCCGACAGGGCTCGAACTGAATGCCGGCGGCCAGGTGCTGGGCGCGGTATTCGGTAGGTCGGGGCTTGCCGCCTGGCAGCTCGAGCCCGACCTGCAGGTACTGGTCGAGCAGTTCGGCACCGGCCGCTGGCAGCTTGCGTTCTCGCCATCGGGGGCGCGGCTCGCAGCCGGTCGGCCGGGCAGCGGTTTCCAGGTCTTCGACGTCGAAACCGGTCGCCTGCTGGGCCCGGCCGTGGGGCTCAGCAACAGCGAAGCCGTGCGCGACGGCTACCTTCTCAAGTTCGGCGACGACGAGGCGAGCCTGGTCACGAGCGGCATGCGGGGCGGTGTGCGTTTCTGGCAGATCCCGCGCGGCAGGCAGCAGGCGCCGGTCGCACCGGCGGAACACGCCGCCTGGTCGCCGGCCGGGGACGCCGTGGTCGCCGCCCTGCCCGATGCGACCGCCCTCGCGATCGCGGACCGATCCGGGCACGTCCATTTCAGCGGGCTCACCGACGATGCCCGTGCGGCGCCGGCGGAGGGTGAGGACCTGAGCTTCCTCGGCCACAGCCGGGCGGTGCGCATGCTCATCGCGAGTTCCGACGGCGAACTCCTGGCGAGCGTCGGGGCCGATCACACCGTGCGGGTCTGGAACTCGGACGACGGCCTGCCCCGGCGATATATCGCGAGCTTCCCCGGCAGCCCGATCGGCGCCGTGGCGTTTTCGCCCGACAATGCGCGCCTCGGGCTCCTGGCGGGCCACCGGCTCGTCATCATCTCGGTCGCCGACGGCAGCACGATCGCGGAACTCGACCTGCACGAGCGCCTCACGAGCCTCGCGTTCGCGAACGACGAAACGCTGTACATCGGCGGCGAAGGCGGCTCACTCGTCGCGGTATCGCCCGGGACGCTCGGGCGCTGGGACCCGCAGATCGTATGGCAGGGCGACGCCGCGGTACGCCAGCTCGAGGCCTCGCCGAACGGTCGCTGGCTCGTGCTGGTCGACGACGCGAACCGGGCGCGCGTCCTCGACCTCGTGCAGGGCGCACCGGGCGGCACGGCCCTCGAGCTGCCGTCGCCGGTCGAGGACGTCGTGTTCAGCCCGAACGGCAGCCGGGTCTTGTTCCGCACCGCGCGCTGGGTACATCGCGCCAGCGCGTCCGTGGGCGGACTCACCTGGCTCGATGCCGCATTCATCCCGAAGCCGCTCCGCGGGGCGGGTATCGTATTCGGCGATGCCGGCGAGCCCGACGCCGCGGCCGGCGACCTTTTTTACCTGCCGGTGGCCCGGGACGGTGCCGCGCACCTGCTGCGCTTTGGGTTCGCCGACAACCCTGGCCTAGGCCTCGTCGGCAACGCGGATGAACTCGCGAATTACTGGGAGGGCCGGCTCGGGCGCACGGCCGGTGCCGTTGCGGGTGGCGCGCCGGCAGGCTCTCCCTAGCGGGCGTCGCCGCGCAGCGTACGCACCAGCAGTTCCAGGGTCCCGGCACTGGCGGCCGACGGCGGCACGGGCTTGCCGATGTGCACGGGAACCTGGGCGAACAGCCGGCCCGGCACGCGGTGAAGGCCGCCGTGGCGGCGGCGGCTGAACCAGCTGCCCCACAGCCGGCACAGTGCGACCGGAATGACCGGGACGGCGCGTCGTTCGAGGATCTTCTCGATGCCGGACCGGAAGCGCTGCACCTCGCCGTCCGGCGTCAGCCTGCCCTCCGGGAAAATGCACACGAGGTTGCCGGCCGCGAGTTCCGCGTCGATCTGGTCGAATGCGTCGTTCATCACGGCGGCGTCCTCGCGGGCCGGCGCAATCGGTATGGCCTTGGCGTTCCGGAAAAAGAACTTGAGGAACGGGATCTCGAAGATCCGGTAATACATGACGAAGCGCAGCGGCCGGCGGATCGAGCCGCCGAGGATAACGGGATCCATGTAGCTCACGTGGTTGCATACGAGGACGGCGGCGCCCGTCTCCGGGATGTTTTCCGTTCCCGTCGGCCGTATCCGGTAGACCACGGTGATGAGGATCCAGGCGAGAAAACGCATGAGGAACTCGGGCAACAGGGTGTAGATGTACACGGCCACGAGCGCGTTCAGCACGGCGAGCACGAGGAAGAGTTCCGGAATCGAAAAGCCCGAGCCGAGCACCGCGATCGACAGGAGCGATGCGCCGACCATGAAGACCGCGTTGACGATGTTGTTCGCGGCGATGATGCGCGACAGGTGGCGGCGCTCGGACCGCTGCTGTACCAGCGCGTACAACGGCACGCTGTAGAGGCCGCCGAAAGCGCCCAACATCACGAGGTCGAACAGCACACGGACGCTGCCCGGGTCGCCGACGAAGCCGGCAAGGCCGCCGGCGGGCGCGAGGCCTGCGACCGGCCGGGCGAAATAAAGGTCAGCGGCGAACAGGCTCAGGCCGAGCGAGCCGAGCGGGACCAGGCCGAGTTCCACGCGGTGGCCCGAGAGGCGCTCGCACAGGAGTGCGCCGATGCCGACGCCGACGGCGAACGCCGCGAGCAGCAGCGTCGTCACAAACTCGTCGCCCTTGAGGACCTCGAGCGTGTACGCCGGCATCTGCAATGTCATGGCCGAGCCGAAGAACCAGAACCAGGAGATGCCGAGGATCGACAGGAACACGCTCTTTTCACGGCGCGCGTAGCCGATGATGCGCCACGTGGAGCGCCATGCGTCGAACGAAACCTCGAGCGACGGGTCCGCCGCACTCGTGACGGGCACGCGGCGGCTGGCCGCATAACCGAGAGCGGCGAATCCGACCAGGCAGGAGCCTATCAATGCCGTGCTGTCCGGATTCAAGCTGACCGACAGGCCGCCGATCATCAGGCCCGTGATGATCGCCACGTAGGTGCCGGACTCGACGAGTGCGTTGCCGCCGATGAGTTCGCTGTCGTCGAGGTGCTGCGGGAGGTAGGCGTACTTGACCGGCCCGAACAGCGTCGACTGGCAACCCATGAGAAAGAGCACGAACAGCAGGAGGCCGTAGCTCCCCAGGGCAAAACCGACGGCCGCGATGCCCATCAGCAGGACCTCGAGGAGCTTGATCCGCCGCATCAGGTACGACTTCTCGTATTTGTCCGCGATCTGCCCGGCGAGCGCCGAAAACAACACGAACGGCAGGATGAACAGCGCCCCGGCGACGTTCGCGAGCACGCTGTGATCGAAGCCGAACACCAGCACGCCCTGGAACGTAGCGACGATGAGGAATCCGTTGCGGAATACGTTGTCGTTCAGTGCCCCGAGGAACTGCGTGGCGAAGAACGGCGCAAAGCGGTTTTGGCCCAGCAGGCGAAACTGGTTCACGCGGGCATCCGGATCGGGTGCAAGTCGGTTCCCTTGCTGGGGCCTGGCTCGCGCCACTATAGCATCGGCGCCCGCCGGCCCCGTGGCGTGGGTGTTTCGCGCGCCGGATTTGGCGTGGACGCGACTCAAAAAGTGCGAACTGGCGTCGATTCCGGCCGCAGGGTCGGGTGCTATGATCGGCGCGCAGTCACATTATGTTTTGCCGCCGCGAGCGGCAGTCCGCCCACGCGGCCCGCCGGGATACCGATGACGTCGATCCGCCCGATAGTCCTTTCGCTCTGCGCCGTGTTACTCGCTGCGTGTGCCGAGGAGGCGCCGCCGCGGACCGTTACCGAGTTCATGGACGACCAGCTGCTGCTCGAAGCGGTTCTCCTGCGCTGCACGGAGAACCGCGCCGAGTCGCGCTATGACGCCGAGTGCGTGAACGCGCGCGAGGCCGTGAAGCTGCTCGAGGCGAAAGCCGCGGCCGACCAGCGGGCGGAGCTCGAAGCGCTCTCCGAACGTAAACGCGAGGCCCTGCGCCGCACCCAGCAGGCGGCGGCCGAAGCGCGGCGGCGTGCCGCCGATGCCGAGCAGCGGCGCGCGGAACTCGAATACCAGGCGCAGTTCGGGCTGCCGCCGCCGGATTCGGGTTCGGCGAACCCCGATGCTATGCAAGGCAATCTTCCGCTCGCCGTGATTCCCGATGCCAGCGCCGCTCCGGCCGATAATGCCGTTGCCGGGGCCGACGACGCGGTGGCGGCCACTCTGCCGCAGCAGGGCGGCAACGTGCCCGTTGCCGACGTCCCGCCCGCTCAGGTCGCCGAGGAAGAGGTCGATCTCGACTCGATTCGCAAGGAAATGCGCCGGCGCAAAGAAGAGGAACAGGCCGGTCCTTAAGGCTCCTGGAGCTCCGGTTCCTGCGGCGCCTCAGGGTCCGGAATGCCGTAAGTCCTGACGCCCTCGTCGCCCGCCGGGGAAGGCTGGCCCGCAGACGGCGCGGCCGCAGCGGGTGACGCGCCCTGCATGCCGGGCTGTGTCGGCAGGCGGCTCGTCTGTGCCGTCAATAACTCCACGAAACGATTGGCTCCTTCCGGGGCGCCCGACGGCGGGCTCGCGAAGATGCGCTCCGGCGTCATGCCTGCATCCCCGTAGAACGCGGCATTGGCCTTCTGGTCCATGGTCACGCCGGACCCTTCGAGTGCCACGCCGGCGAACAGGCCGCGATTGCGGGAATAGGAGACGACTTCGGCCTCGAATTCGAGATCGGTGGCCGCGCTCGCCTGGCGCCCCACCGGCCCGGCGGCCACGGAAGCGTCGGCGCCCAGGGTGAGTTTGCCGTTCGCAATGCCGTCGACGCCTTTGCGCGTCTTGAACACGAGGATTACGTCGGTCGACTGCGCGCCGATCTGCCAGCCGATGCTGCCGCCGGTCAGGGCGACGAACGCGGGGGCGCTCCACGAACCGTCGTCCTGCCGTACGACCAGGATGCCCCGGCCGTGCCGTGCGCCGAGGCCGAAGCCGAGCTTCACGACGTCGGGGATGACGGCGACGGCATATGCCCGGGCAAGCAGGTTCGCGGGTATTGCCTGTTCCGGAATGCGCATGAACTGGTCGAGTACGTCGGTCGCGTCGGCGACGCGCTCTTCTTCGCGGGTGGCGGCAAGCGCCGGCACCGCGAGGACCGTGCCGAGGAGGAGTGCGACGAAAGCGGGCGCGAGCGGGCGCGGAGTCTGCATGATCTTGTCCGTGTTGTTCGCGGCTCCCGGCGCTGGAACGGACCGGGGAGCGGCGGAGTCTTGTTCGGAAACGGGCATGATACGTCAAATTCCCCGCGGCCTCACCGGCGGCCGGCGGCCGGGGCCGCAGGGGATGCGCCCGGTTCAGCCGGGGAACCAAGCCGTGGAATCGTCCTTCAGTATCGGTGGCAACGGGCAATCGAGTGTTGCGCAGACCGCGCGCAGCATTTCGGCTTCCGCAACGGCGAGCCGCCCGTCGTGGACGACCGTGGCGGCCAGCGCCTTGACGAGCTGCCGGCGGGCCTCGAAGTCTAGCCCCTGCAGGGTATCGAGGCTGGCGTCGAGGGCCGTCACGGTCGCAGCCTGTCCCGCGACCACTGTTTCGCCCTCTGCCCAGGCGCCGAGCACGGCGGCGCCCGATGCAAATGCGCGTTCGCGTTCGTCGGGCCCGGGCTGCCCGGCATCCGCGACGAGGCCGAGCAGCACGAGCCGTGCGTGCCTGAGCTTCGACTCCGGCACGTGGCGTGCCGCACGGCGGCCGGGGTCCGTCGCCTGGTCGAGATGGCTCGCCAGCACGCGGTAATAGCAGTACTCGCGAACGTCGACGTGCCCGTCCTGCTCGATGAGCCGCCGCACGATTTCGAGGAGAAAACCGAGTTGTTCGCGGGGACGTTCCTTCAAGGCAGGGAAGGCCATCTCGAGCAGCGGCAGGCGGTAATGCGGCCCAGCTTCGGCGAGTGCCGTCGCATAAGCGTCGGCCATGCGCCGCCGGCCGGTGCCGAGCCGCTCGTCGAGGAGCGCGAGCTGGCGTCGGCGCACGCTGCCATCCCGCGGATCGAGCGCGCACGCGACGGCCAGCAGGAACGCGAGGTCCGGCGAGTGGGCGGCGGCATCGAGGGATTCCGGCACCGCTGCCCTGAGCGCGCCGGCGTAGCCGATGTGCCGGTCCTCGGGACTGCCGACGCTCGCGACGATGGCATCCGCGGAGACCGCCTGCGCCTGCCCGATCAAGGCCGATGCCGCCGCGTGCTCCGCCGTCGTATCGGCCGCCGGCGCCTGGCGCGGCGTAACCCGGGGAAAATCGGCGGGATCGAAGGACGGGTCGAGGGCACGAATACGCTCGACCAGTGGCGGGTGCGTCGCGAACCAGCCGCCGAGCTTCGCACCGCTTCCGAAGAGCATGTGGCTGATCTCCTCCGGATCGGTCGCCTCGAGCCAGGACCCGGCTTCGTACCCGGCGATTTTCTTGAGCGCGCCGGCAATGCCCCGCGTCTGGCGGGTGAACTGCACGGCGGATGCGTCCGCCAGGCGTTCCCGTTGCCGGGACACCGATGCCTTGATCAGGCGGGCGAAGAAGACGCCGATCGCGCCGAGGACGGCGATGCCCGCCCCGACGATCAGGATGACCGGCGCATTCCGGTCGCGACGGCTGGACACGATGCTCGCGTGGTAGCCGCCGCGAACGATCATGCGCCCGATGAGCCCCAGCACCATGATGCCGAAGAGCACGCCCATCAGGCGGATGTTGAGGCGCATGTCGCCGTTCAGGACGTGACTGAACTCGTGCGCGATCACGCCCTGAAGCTCGTCGCGATCGAGCGTCTCCAGCGCGCCGCGGGTGACGGCGATCGCGGCGTCGCCCGGCGTGTAGCCGGCAGCGAATGCATTGATGCCGCGCTCGGCCTCGAGCACGTAGATCGCGGGTACGGGAACGCCTGAGGCGATCGCGATTTCCTCGACGACGTTGCGCAACCGGCGCCGGAGCGGCTCGGTGACGTCCGCGGCCACCGGCGTGCCGCCGGCCGAAGTGGCGACCCTGCTGCCGCCCGCGGCGAGCGACGCGGTGCGGAACAGGCTCGCGCCGACGATGAAGAGCGCCGTGGCCGCGGCCGTCACGGCGAGCAGGCCGGCGTGGCGGTCGAAGACGTCGGCGCCGGTGAAACCGGCGGCCCCGCCGGCTGGTCCGCCGAGCCCGGCGAGCGCGAACGCGACGATCAGCGTGACGCCTGCCACGATCAGGAGCGTGGCCAGGACGTAGCCGGTGACAAGCCACTTCGTGGCTTGCCGCGCACGCTCCTGGGCCCTGAAAAAATCCACGCGGCTGCCCGCTGCCGCGCGTCAGCGCCGGACGGCGATCATCGGATCGGGGTCATCGGATCGGGGTCAGGTGAACGCCACATCCGGGACCGCGCGCATGTCCTCGGACTCGATCTCGAGAAATTCCGATTTCTCGAAGCGGAACATGCCGGCAACGACGTTGTTCGGAAAATTCTCGACGGAGTTGTTGTAGCTCATGACCGAGTCGTTGAACGCCTGGCGGGCGAATGCAACCTTGTTCTCCGTGCTTGCGAGTTCCTCCTGGAATTGCAGCATGTTCACGTTGGCCTTGAGATCCGGGTAGGCCTCGGCAAGCGCGAACAGGCGCCCGAGCGCCGCCCCGAGGGCGCCTTCGGACGCGCCGAGTTTCTGGATCGCCTCCGCGTTGGCCGGGTCGGCCTTGGCGGCGTCCAAATCCCGCACCGCGGCGTTGCGGGCCGTTACGACCGCGTCGAGCGTCTCGCGCTCGTGCTTCATGTAGCCCTTCACCGATTCGACGAGGTTCGGGATGAGATCGTGCCGGCGCGTGAGCTGCACGTCGATCTGCGCGAAAGAATTCCGGACCCGGTTCCGCTCGTTGATGAGCCGGTTGTACATTCCGATCGCCCAGAAGACAATGACGGCGACGATCGCGAGAAAAATGAGGAAACCCATCAATGTCCCGCTCCTTCCCGAAGAGAGTGAGACCCAAGCATAGCGCCCGGTCAGGTTTTTCACTACTTCTGCCGCCCCTGCTGTGCATGCTGCTTCCCGGCCCGGCGGCGCAGGCCGAATGGTTCGGGGACGCGCGGCCGATGATGGGCACCGAGGTCAGCGTGCACCTGTGGCACGCCGACGAAACGCGCGCCCGCGGCCTCATCGAAGAGGTCTTCGACGAGGCGTCCCGGATCGACGAGCTCATGAGCACGTACAAGCCTGCGAGCCGGATCTCGGAGGTGAACCGGGATGCCGCACAGAGGCCGGTCTATGCCGGCCACGAGCTCTTCGGCCTGATCCAGCGGGCGCTCGACATCTCGGTCCTGACCCGCGGCGCGTTCGACATCACCTACGACAGCGTCGGGCAGCATTACGACTTCCGGGAGCGCAAGCGTCCGGATCCCGAGACGGTCGAGCGCGAGAAGGCCCTCATCGACTACCGGCTGGTCGAGCTCGACGACACGGCTCAGACGGTGCGGTTCCTGAAACCCGGCGTGCGCATCAACCTTGGCGGCATCGCGAAGGGCTACGTCGTCGAACGCGGCATCGACGTCCTGCGCCATGCGGGCGTGGAGAACGCCATCGTCACGGCCGGCGGCGATTCCCGCCTGCTCGGCGACCGCCGCGGCCGCCCGTTCATGATCGGGATCCGCGACCCGCGCGACGAGGACAAGGTCGCGATGTCCGTCCCCCTAGAAGACGAGGCCGTGTCCACGTCGGGCGACTACGAGCGCTATTTCGACGAGGACGGCGTGCGCTACCACCACATCATTGCGCCGGCCACCGGCGCGCCTGCCGACCTGGTGCACAGTGTGACCGTCCTCGGCCCGGACGCTGTCATGACGGATGCCCTGTCGACGTCGGTGTTCGTCATGGGTGTGGACCTGGGCTTACGGCTGATCGCTGAACTGCCCGACTACGAGTGCATCGTGATCGACGCAAACGGGCGGATTTTCTACTCCGACGGCCTCGCGCCGCCGGAGAAACCCGGTTCCTGACAGGTCGCGTGCTTGGAGCGGTGCGTGACTGTCGCTGAAAGGCGACGGGTTTTCACTTTAATTTCATACGACTACGAATATCATAGAGGGCCGGCCGGGCGCGGGCGCTGGCGGTCGTCCCTGGCCGGTTGCCCGCACCAGCGCGTGCACACGGCGGCCCGAAATCCTGCGATCCGTTTGCAGTTAACGTAATATCTGGGGCGGAAGGCGGCGGGCGACGGCGTCCCGCGGCGAGCATGAAGGACAGTCGCGCGACCCCTGGTGCAAACGCCGGATTATGTAGACGTATTAAAACTTTGTGTGACGATTATCACGGCCCTGAAAGGCCCCGGCTGTCACCATTCGAAGGGCGGCGTCCCGGCGGCGCTCTGCGCTGTCGTGCACGACCCGAACGGAATCAGGCTGAACTACAAGGGAATGGTAATCATGAACACGAGGAAACTGGTATTGGGGCTCGCGCTGTCCGTACTGGCGGCGACGAGCCTCGCGTCTTCCGGACTGACGGGACAGCCGGCACCGGATTTCGCACTGAAGAGTTCGACCGGCGAGAACCTGCGGCTGTCGGAGTACCGTGGCGACGTCGTGATGATCAACTTCTGGGCGACCTGGTGCGGTCCGTGTCGCCAGGAGATGCCGTTGCTCGACGAGTTGTATTCGCGTTACCAGCGCGTCGGCTTCAACCTGCTCGGCGTCAACATAGACGACGATTCGGGCCGTGCCATGGCGATGATCGAGGAACTCGGCGTGAATTTCCCGGTCCTGTTCGACGATCGAAAGGAAGTCAGCAGGATGTACGCGGTCGATGCGATGCCGGTGACGGTCATTGTGGATCGCGCCGGCCAGGTGCGCTATGTACACCAGGGTTACAAGCCCGGGTACGAGAACACCTATCTCGACCAGGTGCGCGCGCTGTTGCGCGAGTGACGCCCGTACGACCAGGCAGGCGGCACGCAAGAACAAGAAGTGAGCCTGCGTCGCCCGCTCGGGCGGGCGCCGCGGGCCGTTCGGAAGGAGAGAGGGCGTGAGTGTGAAGGGAGTGACTGCATTTCGCTGGCTGCCGCTGGCCATCCTCGGCTTCGCGGCCACCGTGGCGCTCGCCCAGGACGCCGGCGACGCGGCGCCAGGGGTGCCTGACCGGGTCGGAGCGGCGGCCGCGTCCGAAGCGGCGACCCGCCAGGAGTTCCGCGCCCTGGACCAGGACATCCAGTCGCTGAAGAAGGAAGTCCTGGACCTGAACCGCGACCTCTTCCTGCTCGAGGAAGAGCTCCTGTTTCCCGCCAACTCGCAGGTGGCGTTCTTCGTGTCGCTGGACGTCGGTGAGTACTTCGACCTCGATTCCGTGTCGCTCACTATCGACGGCAAGGAAGTGGCGAACTACCTGTACACGGCCCGCGAGATCGACGCGCTGGCGCGCGGCGGCGTTCACCGCGTGCACATGGCCAACCTGAAGACGGGCCGCCACGAAGTCGTGGCGGTGTTCACGGGCACCGGGCCCCAGGAGCGGGATTACCGGCGCGGCGCGACGGTGACCGTGGACAAGGGCATCGGCGCAAAATATCTCGAACTCGAGATCACGGACCGCGTCACGAAGCTGCAGCCGGAGTTCGAAATCCGGGAGTGGGAGTAGCTGTTGGGCGTGGCGTCCGCCATCGCCGTTGCGCTCGCCGCCGGCGCCGCGCTGGCCGCGCCGGCAGCAGCGCGCGCCGCCGACCTGTCGGAGCCGGTGATCGTCGAGGACATGCTCTACGGCGAAGCGTTGTTCTACTTCTACCAGGAGGATTATTTTCCGGCCATCGTCCGGCTGCTGGCCGCGAAATCGGAAAACCGGCTCAGCGCCCAGGCGGAGGAAGCAGAACTTCTGCTCGGCGGGATGTACCTCTCCTATGGACACCATCTCGAAGCAGCGGCCATTTTCGAGCGCCTGCTCGCGGATGATTCGAACCCGGCGATCAGGGACCGTACCTGGTTCTTCCTCGCCAAGATCTGGAAGCAGCGCGGGTACATCGAGGAGTCGCAGCAGGCACTGGACCGCATCCGGGGCACGCTCCCCGAGAACCTCGCGGACGAAGCGCAGATGCTCCGCGCGCAAAACCTGATCGACAAGGGCAGCTACGACGCCGCGATCGCGCTGCTTTCGAGTTGGGAGGACGACAGCGACTGGGCGAACTACGCACGTTTCAACCTCGGCGTGGCGCTCCTGCGCAGCGGCCGCGTCACCGAAGCCGAGACGATCCTCGACGAGCTCGGCGACATGAATCCGTACAGCGACGAAATGACCGCCCTCCGGGACAAGGCGAACCTGGCGCTCGGCTACGCGCTTTTGCAGGACGAGCGGCCGGAACCTGCGAAGCGCGCCCTGCAGCGCGTGCGACTCGAAGGCCCGTACTCGAACAAGGCACTGCTGGGCGTCGGCTGGGCCGACATCGAGAACGAGTACTACCAGCGCGCGCTCGTACCCTGGATGGAGCTGCGCAGCCGCAACCTGCTGGATCCGGCGGTGCAGGAGTCGATGCTGGCGATTCCATATGCTCTCGCGCAGCTCGATGCCTCGAGCCAGGCCGCCGATCATTACCTGAACGCGATCGAGGCATATCACGAGGAAACCGGGCGCATCGACAGCACGATCGCGACGATAGAGAATGGCACGTTTTTTGCTGCGTTCCTGGACAATGAAACCCTCGACAGCTCCGGCTGGTACTGGCAGATGGAAAAGCTGCCGGACATCCCCGAGGCCCGCTACCTGTTTCACCTGCTGTCGACCCACCGGTTCCAGGAAGGCTTGAAGAACTACCGCGACCTGACCTACATGCACCGCAACATGGACGAATGGCAGCAGCGCGTTGACGTGTTCGAGGGCATCCTGGAAACCAGGCAGCTCGCTTACGAAGACCGGCTGCCGCGGGTCGAGGACGCGCTCGGCAGGGCCGACCTGGACGGCATGGTCGATCGCAAGCTCGAGTTCGACGCAACCCTGAACGACATCGAAGCCGGCCACGACTGGCTCGCGCTAGCCACCCCCGAGGAATTCGCAATGTGGGCCGAGATCTCCGGTCTCGAGGCGACGCCGGCGCTGTCGGCCGACATTCCCGAAGCCGCCGAAGTCCGGGACAAGATCCGGCTGATGAAGGGCGTTCTGCAATGGGACATGGAACGCCAGTTCGAGGACCGGCTGTGGCGTGCGCGGCGCGAGCTCAATGATACCGGCGAAGCGCTGGTCGAGGCGCAGCGCGCGCGGCGGCAGATCGACGAGTCGCTGCAACGGCAGCCTGCGGAGTTCGCGGATTTCAGCGAGCGGGTGTACGGCCTCGATCCGCGCATCGAGGCATTGAAGATGCGTCTCGAGGACGAGCTCGCCGCCCAGCGGGACTACCTGCAATCGATCGCCGTCGGCGAGCTCAGGGCGCAGAAGGAGCGGCTCGACACCTACGCGATCCAGGCGCGCTTCGCGCTCGCCACGATCTACGACCTGGCGACGGCCGGCACCGACGAGGAGTCCGCGCCGTGAGCGTGCGTGACTGCATCCTCGTCGCGCTTGCGGCCGCCCTCGCCGGCGGGGCGGCGGAAGGCCGTGAGCCCGACGAATCGGAAACCATCAAGAGCCTCGAGCGCCGGCACGTGCCGCTGCGCTCCGGCGAAGTCATCGTCAACGGCGCGGACCTCGCACGCAACAACTACCGGGAGTTCCTCGAACTCGTAGTCAACGATCCGGAACTGCGCGCAGAGGCCCTGCGGCGGCTCGGCGATTTGGAACTCGAGGCGACGGAAGCCGAGCAGCTCGAGGCGAATCTCGAGTCGCTGAGCGGCACGAGCTACGACAACGCCGTGGCATTGTTCGAGCAGCTGCTCGAATCGTATCCCGACTACGAACGCAACGACATGGTCATGTACCAGCTTGCGCGCGCCTACGAGGTCGGCGCCCGCAACGAGGAGGCGCTCGCGACCCTGAACGAGCTCGTGCAGAAGTATCCCGATACCCCGTTCATCGACGAGGTCCAGTTCCGGCGCGGCGAGATGCTGTTCCTGCAGAAGGACTATACGGGTGCCAAGGAGGCCTACAGCGCGGTCATCGCGGCAGGCCCGGACTCACGCTTCTACGAGCAGGGCCTGTACAAGCTTGGCTGGTCGCAGTTCAAGCTCGCGGAGCACGAAGACAGCCTCACCCCGTTCTTCGAGCTCCTCGATCGCAAGCTCGCCGGAGTCGAACTCGACACCGGCGACGAAGCGTTCGCGGGCCTGAGCAGGCCGGAACAGGAGATGGTCGAGGACACGTTCCGTGTGTTGTCGATCAGCTTCTCCTACATGGACGGCGCCGAATCGATCGAGGAGTTCATGGCGGCGCACGGCGAACGCGACTACGCGTACGTCGTCTACATGAAGCTCGGCGACCTGTACCTCGACAAGGAGCGCTACGTCGACGCCGCCGAGACCTACGGCGCGTTCGTTGCGGCCAACCCGCACCACCCGAAAGCGCCGTTGCTGCAGGTCGAGGTGATGGAGGCGTACAAGCTGGGCGGGTTCCCGACTCTCGTGCTCGACTCGAAGAAGGAATTCGTGGAGCTGTACGCGACGGACGGCGGTTACTGGACGGACAATGCCGAGGTCGAGAACGCCGAGGTGTCGGAGCACCTGAAAGCGAACCTGACCGACCTCGCGCAGTACTACCATGCCGCCGGCCAGGCCGACGGGTCACCGGAGGACTTCCGCCAGGCCGCCACCTGGTACAAGGAATACATGGTGACCTTCCCCGAGGATCCGGACACTGCAAATACGAACTTCCTGCTCGCCGAGACCCTGTTCGAGAGCGGCGACTACGCACAGGCGGCGGCGGAATACGAACGCACTTCCTATGCGTACCCGCCGCACGAGCACTCGGCCGAGGCCGGCTACGCCGCCCTTCTCGCCTTCCAGCGACAGGAAGAGCGGCTCGAGGGCGAGGAGCGGGTGACCTGGCACCAGGCCTGGCTCGACAGCGGCCTCAGGTTCGCCGACACCTATCCCGACCACCCGGAATCCGGTGCGGTGCTGACGACCGTGGCCGAAGACCTGTTCCGGCAGGAACAGTTCGATCTCGCGATCGGGGTGGCTCAGGCCGTGATCGAGAAGGAGCCGGCGGTTGCGCCGGAGCATGCCCGCACGGCATGGACCGTCATTGCCCATTCGCAATTCGACATCGAGAATTTCGCGGCCGCGGAGCAGGCCTATTACCAGCTCCGGAATTTCACTCCAGAGGACGACGTCGCGGCGCACGACGAGATCGACGAGCGCATCGCGTCCTCCATCTACAAGCAGGGCGAACTCGCGCGCGACGCCGGCGACCTCGAGACCGCGGTGGCGCATTTCACCCGTCTCGGCACCGCGGTGCCGGATTCCGACATTCGTGCCACCGCCGACTACGATGCGGCGGCGGCCTTGATCAACCTCGAGGCCTGGGACCGCGCGGCGACGGTTCTCGAACAGTTCCGCCTGGACTACCCGGACAGCGAGTTCGTCGACGACGTCTCGCAGAAGCTCGCGGTGACCTATCTCGAATCCGGGCGCGGGGCCGATGCCGCGAAGGAGTTTGAGCGCATCGCCGCGGCGCCGGAAACGAGCGAGGACATCCGCCGCGAAGCACTGTGGAAGGCGGCGGAACTCTACGAAGAGGCGGGTGCCCTGCGCGATGAACGCCGGCTCCTCGTGGACATCGTGGCGCGCTACCCGGACCCGCTCGCGGAGTCGATCGAGGCCCGCTACCGCCTGCTCGAGATCGCGGACGCCATCGGCGACGAACACGAGCGGAGCGAGCGGCTGCAGGAGCTGGTCGCCGCGGATGCTGGCGCAGGCGCACAGCGCACGGACCGGACGCGATACCTCGCCGCCATCGCTTCCGTCCGGCTCGCCGAGCCGGTGCGCGAGCGCTTCGAGGCCGTGCGCCTCACGCAGCCGCTCGACGCCAGCGTCAAGGTCAAGCGCCAGCACATGGAAGAAGTCATCGAGGTGTACAGCACCGCCGCCGACTACGGTGTTGCGGAAGTGACGACGGAGGCGACGTTCAGGCTCGCCGAAGTGTACGAGCATTTCGCGAAGGCGCTGATGGAGTCCGAGCGTCCCGCCGACCTCGACGCGCTGGCGCTCGACCAGTACGAACTCCTGCTCGAGGAGCAGGTGTTCCCGTTCGAGGAGCAGGCTATCGACCTGTACGTCACGAACACCGAGCGCGCCGCCAAGGGCGTTTACGACGAGTGGGTGCAGAAGAGTTATGACCGCCTGGCGGGCCTCATGCCGGCGCGGTACGCCAAATCGGAGCGCAGCGAAGATGTCGTTACGTCGTTCTACTGAGCGCGCCGGTGCGGCCTGCCTGCCGCTGGCCTGCCTCGTGCTGCTGGCCGGTTGCTCGTCGCCGGGTCCGTCGGTATCCGGAAACGCGCCGGCGACGCCGGGGGCCGTGGAGCGGGACGACGTGCCGGTGCCGGCGCTCTCGCCGGCCGCGCAAAACCTGTTCGACCAGGCCGTGTGGGTGATGAGCTCGGGCGACCTCACCGACGCGGAATTGCGTTTCGAGGAATTCCTGCTGCACTATCCGGAAGTCGCCGCGGCGCACGTGAACCTCGCGATCATTCATCGCAGGAACGGACAGCTCGACGCGGCGCGGGTGGCCGTCGACCGCGCCCTGGAGTTGAACCCCGATTTTCCGCCTGCCCTCAACCAGTTGGGCCTGCTGCTTCGGCAGGAAGGGCGGTTCCAGGAGGCGGAGTCCGCATATTTGAAGGCGATCACAGTCTCGCCGGACTATGCGTTGGCACACTACAACCTGGGCGTCCTGAACGAGCTCTACCTGCAGCGCCTGGACGTGGCCCTGAAGCATTTCGAGCAGTACCAGCAGCTGGTCGGCGGCGACGAACTCGTCGAAAAGTGGATCACCGATCTCACGCGCCGCGTGGAGGCGGAACAACAGACCGCGAACCGGGCGGTGGAGCAGTAAAGATGAGACGCAACGTGACAGCCGTCGGTCTGGCCGGCGCCTTTGCCGCCGCGACGCTCGCGTTCGCCGGCGCGGCAACGGCACAGGACGCGGACACGACGGAAGGGGCGGAGATCGACGCCCTGGAACCCGGCGTGGATACGTCGGCGGCCGCGGAGACGCCGGCCGCGGACCCGGCCGCCGGCGCCGCGGCGGACGCTGGTGCCGAAGCGGCCGAGGAAGTGACGCGGACCGAGTCCGGCGGGTACGTGATGGACCGCATGGAACTCGGGCGTACGGAGATCACGGGCAACCAGGAGCTGCCCAAGGTGCTCTACATCCTGCCGTGGCAGAAGGCGGAACACGGCGACCTGTCGGGCCGTCCCGTCAACACACTGCTCGACGAGGTACTGGCGCCCGTGGACAGGGAAGAGTTCATCCGGACGGTGGATTATTACGAGGAAGTGCACGGCGGGGGCGAGTGAGCCTCGCCGGGCACGATTTTTGAGTACGCAGTTTCGGTAGACGCATCCTTTAAGAGAGCGATGCACAGAGGAGCAAGGCAATGAGCACGATTGTGCGGTTTTTCCAGGAGGGCGGCATCTTCATGATCCCCATCCTGTTCGTATTCCTGTTCGGCGTGGTCATCGCCGTCGAGCGGTGGACCTACCTCACGGTGTCGGGCGCCAACAACCGGGCGCTGTGGAAGAAGATCGTGCCGTACCTGAAGGCGGGCAATTTCCAGGAAGCCGCCGCGCACACGGCGAAGTCGAAGGCGGCGATCGGTTCGATCCTGACCTACGGCCTGTACCGCATCAAGAGCGCGCGCCGGCGTGACGACATCGAAAAGGCCATGGAAGAGAGCATGATGGAGGTGTTGCCGCGCCTCGAGAAGCGTACGCATTACCTCGCGACGCTCGCGAACATCGCGACGCTGCTCGGCCTGCTCGGCACGATCATCGGCCTCATCAACGCCTTCACCGCCGTGTCGAACGCGAACCCGGCGGACAAGGCGGACCTGCTGTCAGCCAGTATTTCCGTCGCGATGAACACGACGGCCTTCGGACTCATGGTCGCCATCCCGCTTCTGCTGGTGCACGCGCTGCTGCAGACCAAGACGAACCAGCTTGTCGACAGCCTCGAGATGGCGAGCGTCAAGTTCCTGAACGCCGTTACCGAGCGCCAGCTGGGCCCGGCCGGAGCGTAAGCAATGATCTACCGCCGCAGGAATGGCCGTCGCCGGAACGAGGATGCCGAAGAGCTCAGCATCACGGCATTCATGAACCTGATGGTCATCCTGGTGCCGTTCCTGCTGATCACCGCGGTGTTCTCGCGCATGGCGATTCTCGAGCTGAATTTGCCAGGCTCCTCGACCGAGCCCGTGGATCCGCAGGACCAGCCGTTCCAGCTCGAGATCATTGTCCGCAAGGACAAGATCGAGGTGGGCGACCGCAACCAGGGCCTGCTCGGCGTGTACCCGAACCTTCCCGGCGGCGATTACGACTATGCGGCGCTGGCCGGCAAGCTGGCGGAGTTGAAGGACCGTTACCCGCGCAAGACCGACGCGTCCATCCTGCTCGAGCAGGACATCGAGTACGACACGGTGGTGCAGGTCATGGACACGGTACGGCTCAGCGAAACTGTCGAGGACGATTCGATCGTTCGTAATGACCTGTTTCCGGACATCTCGATCGGCGATGCGCCGGTCCTCGGGCCCGAGGGAGCCTGAATCATGGTGAAGTCGGCCCGCGCAAGACGCATGGACAAGCACCACCGGCGCCACAGGGGCGGCGGGGCGCTGAACCTCGTTTCGCTCATGGACATATTCACGATCCTGGTGTTCTTCCTGCTCGTCAATTCCTCGGACGTGGAAACGCTCCCGAACTCAAGGGATATCCAGCTGCCGGAATCCATTGCCGAGCGCAAGCCGGAGGAGTCGGTCGTCGTCCTGATCGGCGAGGAGGAAATCCTGGTACAGGGGTCGCCGGTCGTGCGCATCGCGGATGTCCTCGCCCTCGAAGGCAACGACATCGCGCCACTGCGCGAGGCCCTGAAATCGCAGAACGACCGCGTACTGCGGCGTACGGCTCGCGACGACATCGCCGGGCGGGAAGTCACGATACTGGGCGACAAGGAGACCCCCTACAAGGTCCTGAAGAAGGTCATGGCAACGTGCACGGCCGCGGACTACGGCCAGATTTCGCTCGCGGTGCTGCAGAAGAGCAGTGAAAAGCTCGATGCAGTGCAGGCCGCTCGATAGACCAACGGTCAGCGCAGGAGTCGCGACATTGGACTTACCTTTCTACAGAGAGTACGACCTGCCGTGGACGGCGGACAGCGAGCAGGAGCGCAGGTTCCAGCGCCAGCTGGGCATCGCGTTCGTGGTGGCTGTCGTACTCAGCATCGTCTGGCCTTTCATTCCCGTGCCGGAGCCGGATCCCTACGAGGTCATCGAGGTCCCGCCGCGCATCGTCGAGCTGATGCTCGAGGAAGAGCCGCTGCCGCCCCCGCCGGTGCCGGAGCCGGAGCCTGAAGAACCGGAAGTCGAGGAGCCGGAGCCCGAGCAGGTCGTGGAAGAAGAGCCGGAACCGGAGCCGGAAGTCGTTCCCGAGCCAGAGCCCGAGATCGACGAGACCGAGGTTGCACGTGAACAGGCAGAGGCGAAGTTCACCTTCGCGGAAGACCTTTCGGACCTCGTCGACGACAGCCTGCTCGAATCGGTGGCGGACGATCGCGAACTCAGCACGACCGTGGGCGAAGCCGAACGCAACGAGCGTTCGATGATCACCTCGAAGGTAGGCACGACGTCCGGCGGCATCAACACGGCCGCGATGAGCCGCAATACCGGCGGCAGCGGCATTGCCGGCCGGAATACGACGCAGGTCGAAAGTCCCGTCGCGAGTATCGGTGCGCAGAATGCGGCCGGGGGCGCGACCCGCGAAGGCACGAGCGGCAAGGCTTCCCGTTCCCGCGAAGAAATTGAGCTGGTGTTCGACAAGAACAAGGGCGCGATTTTCGCGCTCTACAACCGCGCGCTGCGCCAGGATCCCTCGCTCGCCGGCAAACTCGTGCTGCGCCTGACGATCGCCCCTAGCGGCGAGGTGACGGCGTGCGAGGTCGTATCGAGCGAGCTCGGGGATCCCGACCTCGAGCAAAAGCTCGTGCAGCGCGTGATGTTGTTTCGATTCGAGGCGAAGGACGTCGAGCCCATCACGACGACCAAGCCGATCGACTTCTTCCCGGCGTAGGAGCGAGCGCCGCTCCTACAATGCGCCGTCGCCGGTTTCGCCGGTGCGGATGCGCCACACCTGCTCGAGTTCGGTAATGAATATCTTGCCGTCGCCGACCTTGCCCGTCTTCGCGCTGTCGATGATGGTCTCCACGGTGCGCTCGACGAAATCGTCGGAAACCGCTACTTCGATCTTCGCCTTCGGCAGGAAGTCCACGACGTATTCGGCGCCCCGGTAGAGCTCCGTATGGCCCCGCTGGCGGCCGAAGCCCTTGACCTCGGTCACCGTCATGCCCTGGACGCCGATTTCCGACAGCGCGTTCCGTACGTCGTCGAGCCGGAAAGGTTTGATGATCGCGGTCACGAGCTTCATCCAGGGGGTCTCCAGGCAGTTCCAGTCGCCTCGGCGCCCGGGCGGCGCCGCACCGGACCCAGACGATACTGGTGCCGGGTCGCCCTAGCAATAGCCGCCGGGCAAGTGTACAAGGGGTGCAGCACCGGACTCGTCAAGCATGCAACGACTCCTCAAAGATCCGGCCGGGATCCGCTACCACGGTGGCGCCGTCGCCTATGCCGTGACGGCGTACGCGGCCGGCCTGGCCGGCCTGTTCCATGCCGCGTGGTACGTCAATGCCGGCGCTGTCGTATTGCTCGCGCACGGCATGGTCATCGCGGCCTATCTCGTGCATGAGTGCGCACACAACACGATCTTTTGCCGGCAGCGCGATAATGCGCGGCTCGGCACGCTCATGGCGTGGCTGTGCGGCGCGAGCTACGGGACGTACGAGGACATCCGGTACAAACACTTCCGGCACCACCTCGACAACGACGACGTGGTGTGGTTCGACTACGATGCCTTCTTCGAGCGGCATCCCGCCGTCACGCGCGCCGTGCAGGCGCTGGAGTTCGCCTACGTCCCGGCACATGAACTCCTGATGCACGGCGTCTTGGCTGTGTCCGCTTTCCTGATCCCGGAGCGCAGGGCGCAGCGAGCCCGCAATGTGGCCGTGCTTGCAGCCCGCGGCGGCGCATTCGCGGCGCTGGCGTTGTGGAGTCCGAGGGCCGCAATCCTTTATGCAGCGGCTTATCTCCTCGTGCTGCACGTGTTGCGCTTCATGGACATGCTGCAGCACGACTACCCCTATTCGACGACTCTGTTCTCGGCCGCGCGCGGACCGCACCGGGGCGACGCCGCCTGGGAACAGGCACACACCTTCAGCAATCCGCTGTCAGTCGACCATCCGCGGCTCAACTGGCTCGTGCTGAATTTCGGCTATCACAACGCACATCATCGCGACATGCAGGAACCGTGGTACCGGCTGCCCGTCCTGCACCGTGAGTTGACCGGCGACGACCCGACCCGCGTCATTCCTTTCCGCGCACAACTCGCGCTTTACCACGCCAACCGTGTGCGGCGCGTGAGCAACCGGCAGCCGGTCGACTATCCCCGGGGCGAACGCTACCTTGAGGTCGCGCGCGCGGGCCGGGGACCGGTCGGCGGCAACGCCGCTTCGTTCCTGACCGCGTTTTGACGCAGGCCGCGCGCGATGGTGGCCGCGGCGGAGCCTCGCCGGCGCCCCGCGACGGATTTGGCGACGAACCCGGCGGCGGCCGCTGGCAATTGGCCGTCGCGAGGCTCGTGGCGGCCGGCGCCGGGCCCGATGCCGCGCCGGCCCTGGTGGCGGCCATCGATGCCGTAGTCGATCACCAGGGCATCTGCCTGCTGGCGTTTCATCGCGACCGCCCGCCGGACGTCGTGCACCACAGCCTCGAACCGGCGGGAGTCCGCCACTACGTCGACCGCTATCTCGCGGGTCCGTACCTCCTCGATCCGCTCTACCAGCTCGCGCTCGCCGCGGTTAAGCCCGGCGTATGCCGGTACCGCGATGCGACGCCGGACCGTTTCCGGTCTTCCGAGTATTACCGCCAGTACTGCGAGCGCACGCACCTGGGCGACGAAATGGATTTCCTTCTCGATGCGGACGAGGGCACTGCGCTGGCGCTCGTCGTGGCGCGCCGCCAGCGCCGCTTCACGCGCGGCGACATCGGCCGGCTGCAGCGCATCGAGGCGATCGTGCATGCGGCGATGCGCAATGCCTGGCTTGCGTGGCGCCCGCGGCCCCGGGCCCCCGACGACGGCAGCCTGCATCGGCGGCTCACCGAGTGTTTCGAAAACTTCGGCGGTGCCGTGCTCACCGAGCGGGAGCAGCAGATCACGCGCCTTTTGCTGCGCGGCTTTTCCACGAAAGCCATCGCCCGGGAGCTCGACATCGCGCCCGGCACCGTCATGGTCCACAAGCGCAACCTGTTCGCGAAACTCGGCATTACGTCGCAGTTCGAGCTGTTTTCGCAGTTCATCGACGCGCTGTCGGCTTGACGGCGTGTAGCGTCCCGCGGACGGAGCGCCGGCAGCGCACCGGCTACCGCGCACATGGTATGGAGCCTCCGCCCGCTGCTGCCGACAATGGCGCATCGACCCGGGTGACGGAGAATACGCTCGTGCAGGATTTCGACTTTGGCCACGGCGAGGACCTCGACCTCCTGCGCGAAACCGTGGCCGCGTTCGCGTCGGAGAAAATCGCCCCGCGCGCCGAGGCCATCGATCGAGAAAATCGATTCCCCCGCGATCTCTGGCCGGCGCTCGGTGAACTCGGCCTCCTCGGCATCACGGTAGAAGTGGCGTACGGCGGGAGCGGGCTCGGCTACCTTGCCCACGTCATCGCGATGGAGGAAATCAGCCGCGCGTCCGGCTCGATCGGCCTGTCCTACGGTGCGCATTCCAACCTGTGCGTCAATCAGCTGCGCCGCTGGGGCAGCCACGCCCAGAAAGAGCGCTACCTGCCTGCGCTCGTATCCGGCGAACAGGTGGGCGCGCTCGCTATGAGCGAGCCCGGCGCGGGTTCGGACGTCATGGGCATGCGCACGACGGCGGTTCGTGATGGCGACGATTACATCCTGAACGGAAACAAGATGTGGATCACGAACGCGCCGGAGGCCGACGTGATGATCGTGTATGCCGTCACCGATCCGGAGGCGGGCAACCGGAGCCTCAGCGCATTCGTGGTCGAACGCGAAACGGCCGGATTTGCCACGCCGCAGAAACTCGACAAGCTCGGGATGCGGGGATCCGACACGAGCGAAGTCGTATTCGACGATTGCCGGGTCCCGGCGGAATGCCTGCTGGGCCATGAAGGCGCGGGCGCGAGGATCCTGATGAGCGGCCTCGACTATGAACGCGTGGTGCTGGCCGGCGGGGCGCTCGGCATCATGCGGGCCTGCCTCGACCTGGCATTGCCGTACGTCCACGACCGCCGCCAGTTCGGCCGCCCGATCGGGGAGTTCCAGCTCATGCAGGGCAAGCTCGCCGATATGTACACGACCATGAACGCCTGCCGGGCGTACGTGTATGCTGTCGCCCAGGCCTGCGACCGGGACCGCACGACCCGCTTCGATGCGGCCGGCTGCATACTGGTTGCCGCCGAGAAAGCCACCTGGATGGCCGGAGAAACGATTCAGGTACTCGGGGGAAATGGCTATATTAACGAGTTTCCGGCCGGGCGCCTGTGGCGCGACGCCAAGCTCTACGAAATCGGCGCCGGAACCAGCGAGATTCGCCGCATGCTGATCGGCCGGGAGTTATTCAACGCGACAGCGTAAGGAACGCGCCGCATGCCGCTCTTGAAGACGCGTATCGACCGCAGCTCCGTCGATTTCGACAGGAACCGCGAGGCCAACGTCGCGCTCGCGGAAGACCTGCGTGCGCTGAACGAGCGGGTGATGCGCGGCGGTTCCCACCCGGCGCGCGAAAAGCACCTCGCCCGCGGCAAGCTCCTGCCGCGCGACCGGGTGAAGCTGCTGCTGGATCCCGACACCGAGTTTCTCGAGATCGCCCGCCTCGCGGCGTACCAGGTGTACGAGGACGACGTGCCCGCCGCGGGCATCATCACCGGGATTGGCCGCATCCACGGCACGGACTGCATGATCGTCGCCAACGATGCGACGGTGAAAGGCGGTACCTATTACCCGCTCACCGTGAAGAAGCACCTGCGCGCGCAGGAAATCGCCGCGCAAAATCACCTGCCGTGCATCTACCTGGTCGATTCGGGCGGCGCCTACCTGCCGCTCCAGGACGAGGTGTTCCCGGACAAAGAGCATTTCGGCCGCATCTTTTTCAACCAGGCGCGCCTGTCGGCGCGCGGCATCCCGCAGATCGCCGTCGTAATGGGCTCGTGCACGGCGGGCGGCGCGTATGTCCCGGCCATGTGCGACGAGGCGATCATCGTGCGCAACCAGGGCACGATTTTCCTCGGCGGTCCGCCGCTCGTGAAGGCGGCGACGGGCGAAGTCGTGGATGCGGAGACGCTCGGCGGCGGATCCGTGCACTCCCGGATCTCGGGAGTCACCGATCACCTGGCGGACGACGACACGCATGCCATCGCGATAGCACGTGAGATCGTCTCCACCCTCAACCGGCCGGGCCGCGTGCCGTTCGCCAATCGTGACAGGCGCGAGCCCGCTTACCCGGCTGCCGATATCTACGGCATCGTGTCCCGGGAATACCGCTTTCCGTATGATGTGCGCGAAGTCATCGCGCGCATCGTCGACGCCTCGGAGTTCCACGAGTTCAAGAAACTTTACGGCTCGACGCTCGTATGCGGGTTCTCCCACATCGACGGCAACCCGGTCGGCATCGTCGCGAACAACGGGATACTGTTCCCGGAGTCGGCACAGAAGGGCGCGCACTTCGTGCAGCTGTCGAACCGGCGCGGCGTACCGCTCATCTTCCTGCAGAACATCACCGGCTTCATGGTCGGCAAGCGCGTCGAGCACGCCGGGATCGCCAAGGACGGCGCCAAGATGGTCAATGCGGTGGCAACGGCGACCGTACCGAAATACACCGTGATCATCGGCGGCTCGTTCGGTGCCGGAAACTACGCGATGTGCGGCCGCGCGTATGAACCCCGCATGATCTGGATGTGGCCGAACGCCCGCATATCGGTGATGGGCGGGGAACAGGCCGCAAGCGTGCTGGCGACCGTGAAAGCCGACGGCATGCAGGCGCGCGGCGAGGAGTGGCCACAGGCCGAGCGGGCAGAATACGAAGCCGGGATCCGCGCCGGCTACGAAGCGCAGGGGCACCCGTACTACTCGAGCGCGCGCCTGTGGGATGACGGGGTCATCGATCCGGTCGACACGCGTAGGGTATTATCGCTCGCTCTGTCAGCCGCAGGAAACCGACCCCGTGACCCGGAGACGCCCGCGGGTATCTTTCGCATGTAGCCGGCGGTCGCCGACTTGACGTCGCGCCAGGCAGAGAACTCGGGCACCGGCGCGGTGCGCGCCGGCCTCGAGATCGATGAAGCCCGGCTTGCCGACTGGCTGCGTTCCCGCATCGAGGGGTTCAGGGGACCGCTCAGGGTGAGCCAGTTTCGCGGCGGCCAGTCGAACCCGACCTACCTGCTCGAAACCGCAGCGAAGCGATACGTGCTCCGGCGCAAACCGCCGGGTCCGCTGCTCAGTTCGGCGCATGCGGTCGACCGTGAATTCCGCATCATCAGCGCGCTTCACGCGGCAGGCTTCCCGGTACCACGGCCGTTCGCGTTGTGCAGCGACGAGGCCGTGACCGGCACGACGTTTTTCGTCATGGCCTATGTCGAGGGCCGCATCTTCTGGGAACTCGACCTGCCGGGCCTGCACCCGGACGAGCGGGCCGCGATTTACGACGACGTCAACCGCACGATCGCAAGGTTGCACACAATCGACTACGAGGCGCTCGGACTCGGCGACTTCGGCAGGCCTGGCAATTATTTCGCTCGCCAGGTGTCGCGCTGGACGAAGCAGTACAGGGCATCCGAGTCGCACCGGATCGAGGCGATGGAGCGCCTGATCGCGTGGCTGCCCGGGAACATCCCGGCCGACGATTCCACCAGCATCGTGCACGGTGATTTCCGCCTGGACAACCTCATCGTGCATCCCGACGAGCCGCGAGTGATCGCCGTGCTCGACTGGGAGCTGTCGACGCTCGGGCACCCGCTGGCCGACTTCACTTACCACCTGTTGCCGTGGCAGATGCCCGAGATCGGCATCGGCTCGCTCGGGCTCTGCGACAGGGACCTCGCGGCACTCGGCATACCGGGCGAGGAGGATTACGTGGCCCGCTACTGCGAGCGCACCGGCCGAGCCGGCATACCGCACCGCGGCTTCTACGCGGCCTTCAACCTGTTTCGCCTGGCCGGCATCCTGCAGGGCATCTCCGGCCGGGTGCGCGACGGCACCGCGGCAAGCGCGCACGCGCGGCGGGCCGCCCTGTCGGTCGAGCCGCTCGCGGCGCTCGGCGCCGCGGCGGCCGGGCTCGGCTGATGAGCCCGCCCAAGTGAAACGCCGCCCTCTCCGGGCTAGAACGGCCGCCGTAAGCGCGGACCGTAAATATTAGGAAAATCAATCACATGGCGCTTGATTACCGCAAACTTCTCGCCAATTCGATCGTCGATCTTCCGTTCAGCTACCGGGACGTCGAAACGATCCTGTATGCGCTCAGCGTGGGCTTCGGTCGCGACCCGCTCGCCGCGGACGAGCTGCCCTACGTGTACGAGGGAGGCGACGTGCTGAAGACCCTGCCGTCGCTCGCAACGGTGCTCGTGCCCGACATGTTTCCGCCCGACCTCGGCTGGAACTACAGCCAGGTGCTGCACGCGGAACAGCGATTGCAACTGTTCCGGCCCCTGCCGCCGGCGGGCGACCTGCTCATCAACAAGCGCATCGTCGAAGTATTCGATCGCGGACCGCAGGCGGGCGCGATCGTGCTGTTCGAAGCCGAAGGACGGCTGGCGCGGGACGACACCGTGCTGTTCACGCTCGGCAACACCATCGTTGCGCGCGGCGACGGCGGCTTCGGCGGCCCGAACGGCAAGGGACCGCCGCCGCACCGTATCCCGCGACGCGAGCCGGACCTGACCTGCATGCTCGGAACGCGCCCGGACCAGGCGCTCCTCTATCGGCTGAGCGGCGAC
>DASUOE010000097.1:0-3508 GCA_036276805.1 Woeseiaceae bacterium
CTCGGCCATCTACGAGGCGTTGGGGCGCGGACCGATGCCGGCGCTCGACCCGGCCCGGCGCGGCGCCGCGGACATCTCTTTCGCCGCGCCGTACACGGATGCACTGGCGGGCATGGGCGGCCTGGGCGAGGGCGGCCATACCCCGGCGGAACGCTTCGACCTCAGTTCGCTGCCGCTCGCGGTCAAGCGCGCCGCACTGCTGATGTACCGGCTGTCGCGGGCGCCGGCGGCGGACTGACACATGGGGAGCGGGCACGCGCACGGCAAGCGCGACGGCAACATGCGCCGCGTGACCATCGCGCTGGTCCTGACCGGTGCGTTCATGCTGGTCGAAGTGGCGGGCGGCCTCGTGTCCGGCTCGCTCGCGCTGCTCGCAGACGCCGGGCACATGCTTACCGACACGATGGCGCTGGCGCTCGCGGCGATCGCGTTCTGGGTATGCCGGCGGCCGCCAGACGCACGACTGAGCTTCGGCTACCAGCGTTTCCAGATCCTCGCGGCCTTCGTGAACGGGCTCAGCCTGTTGCTCATCGTCGGCTGGATCATCTACGAGGCGATCGCGCGGTTCCTCGCTCCCGAGGCCGTGCAGGGCGACGTGATGCTGGCCGTTGCCGCCGTCGGTCTGCTGGTCAACATCGCGGCCTTCGTCGTCCTGCACGGAGGCGACCGTGAAAACCTGAACATCCGGGGCGCCGCACTGCATGTGGCCGGCGACCTCCTGGGTTCCGTCGCCACGATCATCGCCGCGCTGGTCGTCATCTACACGGGCTGGATGCCGATCGACCCGTTATTGTCGCTTGCCGTGGCGATGCTGATCGCGAAGAGCGCCTGGCTGCTCGTCAAGCGCAGCGCTCACGTACTGCTCGAAGGCTCGCCCGATTGGCTGAACGTCGAGGAGATGCAGCGGCAGCTCGTCTCTGGCGTGCCCGGAGTTGCCGGTATCCATCACGTGCACGTGTGGGGGCTGACGCCGCAGGACCTCATGCTCACGATGCACTTGCAGCTTGCGCCGGCGGCGGGCAGTCCCACTGCCGTCGTTCGCGCGGTCAAGGCACGCCTGCAGGACAAATACGGCATCGGCCACTCGACCATCGAGATCGAACTCGAGGAATGCGCGGACGGCGCTGCCGGCCTCAGTCACGGTCATCCGGAGTGACGACCCCGATGTAGGGCAGCGTGCGGTCCCGCTCCGCATAGTCGAGGCCATAGCCGACCACCCATTCGTCGCCGATATCGAAACCCACGTAATCGATCGGCACGTCGACACGCGCGCTGTCCGCCTTGTGCAGCAGCGTGCAGGTCCGGATGGATGCCGGCCGGTGCGACTCGAGTATGCCGATCAGGTATTGCAGCGTGTGGCCGGTATCCACGATGTCCTCGACGATCAGCACGTGCCGGTTTTCGATCGGGCCGCGCACGTCCATGAGCAGTCGCACCGCGCCGGTCGCGACGCTGGTCCGGCCGTAGCTCGAGACCGCGATGAACTCGATCGTGCGGGGAATGGTCATTCGCCGCGACAGGTCCGCGAGAAAAATGAACGAACCCTTGAGCACCCCGACCAGGACGGGATCGCCCCTGCCGGCGTAGTCGTTCGAGATCTGCGCGGCCAGCTCCGCGACCCGCTGTTCGATTTCCTGTTCGCTGATCAGGACAGGCGGCATGGCCATCGGCGTTCTCCACTCAGGCGCCGCAAGAATAGAAGACGAAGCGCGACCCTGCCAAGCCCGGATGGGGTATCGTTGGCCCGCATGAAGCGCTCCATCGCCATCGCCGGCAACATGGGCACCGGAAAATCGACACTCGTCGAGTTCCTCGCCCGGCAATACGGCGTGGTCCCGTTCTACGAGCCGAACGACGAGAATCCCTACCTCGCCGACTTCTATCGCGACATGCGCCGCTGGGCGTTTCGTTCGCAGCTGTATTTCCTCGCGACGAAGTTCCGCCTGCACCAGGAGCTCGACCGCCAGCCGGGGGTCGTGGCGCTCGACCGGACGATCTTCGAGGATGCCGAGGTCTTCGCGACTGCGCTCTACCGCATGGGCAAGATTTCGGAGCGCGACTGGCAGACCTATCTCGCGTTTTATCACGGGATTCTCGACGCGATCCGCCCGCCGGACCTCCTCATCTATCTCAGGTGCTCGATGCGTACGCTCAGGCGGCGCATCCGCCTGCGGGGTCGGACGATGGAGCAGGACGTGCCGCTCGCCTACCTGAAACGCCTGCAGGCCCTGTACGACGAGTGGCTGGCGCGCTACTCGTTGAGCGACGTGCTCGTGCTCGAGACCGACCGGCTGGACTACGTGCACGACCTGGTGCACCGGCTCGACGTCATGGCGCGCATCGAGGCGGTGCTGCCGGGAGGCTCCCTCCGGACCCGGCGTTTGCCCGGCTGAAATCGGGCCCGGGCAGGGGCCTTTTGCGGTGGGCGCTTGCGGACTTAAATGCGAATCATTATCATTTGTTGCATGAGTGAGAATGCAGTGACCCTGGCCGCGATGCGGCGCGGGCAGCGCGCGGTCATCTGCGCGATCGATGCCACCTGCCCCCAGGTGCAGCGGCTGATGACGCTCGGGCTCGTCGAGGGCGCCGAGGTCGAACTGGCGGGTGCGGCCATCGGCGGGGATCCGCTCGAGTTCCGGCTCTTCGGCCGCGGCATCTCGCTGCGCCGGGAGCAGGCACGCCATTTCGACGTCTCGCCGATCGGTGACTAGGGAGACTCCGCACAGGGCGGAAATTCGCATCCCGGTCACCCAGATTGCGAGTCGCCGCCAGCCGGAGGTCCGCGTCGCGGTCGTCGGCAATCCGAACTCCGGCAAGAGCACGCTGTTCAATCGCCTGACCGGCCTGCGCCAGCGGGTCGGCAACTACCCGGGCGTCACGGTCGAGAAGCACGTCGGCGTCCTGAACGCCGGCGGGCGGCTGGTCGAACTCATCGACCTGCCGGGCACCTATGCACTGTCCGCGCATTCCTTCGAGGAACAGATCGCCATCGACGTGATGCTCGGCCGCGTAGCGGACATGCCGGCGCCGGACGGCATCCTGGCCGTGCTCGATGCGACCAATCTCTACCAGGGCCTGTATCTCCTGCAGCAGCTCATCGAGCTCGGCGTGCCGGTGGTCGTGGCGCTGACGATGGCCGACGTGGCCGACAAGGCCGGTACCGGCATCGACCTGGCTCGCCTGGGCGAACGCCTGGGCGGCGTGCCCGTCCTGCCGGTGGTGTCGACGACCGGGCAGGGGATCGGCGAACTGCGCGAAGTGCTGGCCGGTATCGGCGGCCTGCCGCCGCCGAATGGCACCCCGGCCTGGCCGGAACTCCGGGCGGCGGCCGAGCGCGCGCTCGACGAGACGGGCGCCGACCTGCGCCGTATCGACGTGGAGCGACTGCTCGTCGACGGGCCCACCGAACCGAACCGCCGCGCGCTGCACGCCCTCGGCCCCGACGGCAGCGCCTTCGTGCAGCGAGCACAGGATGCGCTGTTCGGCCCCGACCCGCCCCTTGCCGCGG
>DASUOE010000098.1:0-2241 GCA_036276805.1 Woeseiaceae bacterium
TCATGCTGCAGCAGACGCAGGTGACGACGGTCATTCCCTATTTCGAGCGCTTCGTCGCACGCTTCCCGGACCTTGACGCGCTTGCCCGCGCGAGCGAGGACGAGGTGCTCGCGCACTGGTCGGGTCTCGGCTACTACGCGCGGGCGCGAAACCTGCACCGCGCCGCCCGGACGGTGGCGGAGCAGTATGGCGGGGTTTTTCCGCGGGAGTTCACCGACGTGCAGGCGCTCCCGGGCATCGGCCGTTCGACGGCCGGTGCCATCCTTGCGCAGGCACACGGCGAGCGCCACGCGATCCTCGACGGCAACGCGAAGCGGGTGCTGGCGCGGCACAGGGCCATCGCCGGCTGGCCCGGCGGCAGTGCGGTCCAGGCGGCGCTGTGGGCGGCTGCGGAGGCGTATACGCCGGCTGCGCGCGTTGCCGAGTACACGCAGGCGATCATGGATCTCGGGGCGACGCTCTGCACCCGCAGCCGCCCGGCCTGTGGCCGATGCCCGGTCGCGGCCGACTGCATCGCGCACGCACACGGCACGGTCGGCGCCTATCCCGGGCAGAAGCCCGCGCGCGGGAAACCGCTCCGGGCGACCACGATGGTGCTCGCCCTCGACGGCGACACGGTCTGGCTCGAGCGCCGGCCCGCGGCAGGAATCTGGGGAGGCCTGTGGAGCCTCCCCGAAACGGCCGGGGTCGAGCCGGAAGACTGGTGCCTCGGGCGCTTCGGCACGCCGCTCGCCGCTTCGACCACCTGGTCCCGGTTGCGTCACGGCTTCAGTCATTACGATCTCGACATCACGCCCGTCGTCGCGCGGCTCGCGGGTGCGCCGTCCGCGGTAGCGGAACCCGGCGGCGGGGTCTGGTATCGTCCAGGGGACGATCCGCCGGGCGGCATTGCCGCACCGGTGCGCCGGCTGCTCGACACGCTGCGCGATGCGCTGCGGCAGGAACTCCTGTAGCAGCATTGCCTCCAGCAGCATTTCGTGCGGCAGGTTAATTTGGAAGGAATACCTCGACGGGAGTGTGCGATGGCACGAATGGTGGATTGCGTGGTGCTCGGCGAGGAAGCCGAAGGCCTCGACTACGCACCCTACCCGGGGGAGCTTGGCCGGCGCATCTATGCCAGCGTGTCGAAGCAGGCGTGGCAGCGCTGGCTTGCACACCAGACGATGCTCATCAACGAGTACCGGCTGACGCCCATGGAGCCGGAAGCCCGCAAGTTCCTCGAAGCGGAGATGGAGAAATACTTCTTCGGCGAAGGTTCGTCGGCCCCGAAGGAATACGTACCCCCAACGTAGGAGCGGCCGTGAGGCCGCGAATGGTTTGCACCACCCGGCCGTGACGATATCGCCGTGGCATCCGGCCGCATCCAATTCGCGGCGTGACCGCCGCTCCTCCAGCTCATGTTTGGCCGGGCCCCGTCGAAAATCTCGCGGTTGTTCGGGCCGCCATCAATTCGCGGCGTTACCGCCGCTCCTACATGCGGATCAGGTACTGGACGCTGAAGAGTTGCTGCTCGTCGGTCCAGACCTTCGCGACTTCGAAGCCCGCCGTGTGCGCCATGGCGGCGAAGCCATCGAGCGTGTACTTGTGCGAGTACTCGGTGAGGATGCCGTCGCCGGCGGCGAAGGCGAGCGTCCGCCCGCCGATGTGCGCCACCTGGTCGCGCCGGCTGACGAGCCGGATCACGACACGCCCGGCGTCGCGGTCGTACTTCGCCTCGTGCCGGAAGCCGTCGAGGTCGAAGTCCGCGCCGAACTCGCGGTTCAGGCGCCGGAGCATGTTCAGGTTGAAGCGCGCCGTGACGCCCGCGGCGTCGTTGTACGCCGCCTCGATGACCGCCGGGTCCTTCTGCAGGTCCACGCCGATCAGGAGCGCACCGTCGGCGCCGGCCTCCAGGTGCATGACCGCGAGCAGGTCGAGGGCGTCGGCGTGTTCCAGGTTGCCGATCGTCGAGCCGGGGAAATACACGATGTTCCGGCGTGGCGCGATCCTGGGCGACGGCAGCGCAAAAGGCTGCGTGAAATCGGCGACGACCGGCAGCACTTCGATGTGCGGGAACTCGCGACGGATTCGGGCCGCTGACTCGAAAAGGTGCTCCGCCGAAATGTCGACCGGCACATAGGCAGCCAGTGCCTCGAGGTGCTCGAGCAGGATGCGCGTCTTGACGCTGGAGCCGCTGCCGAACTCGATCAGGCTCGCCTCCCTGCCCGCGAGCGCCGCGATCTCGCCCACGTGCGCACGCAT
>DASUOE010000099.1:0-28168 GCA_036276805.1 Woeseiaceae bacterium
TCGAGATTCTCGACACCTGGAACATGACGGTCACGCCGGTTGCGGGCGTGTTCGTGACGAAGACGCGCCCGCCTTACGACTTCCGGCCCGGTTCCAGGGACGAGCGCGTCGCCGACGAACGCGACGGCCGCAGCATTGCCCTGCCGGGCCGCCCGGGGATCGCGTTGCGGATCCGCCATACCGGCGGTGCCGACCCGCTCCCGCCGGCGGACCCGCCGATCGAACCCTAGGCCAGCGTCGCCCGGCCGGTGTGGTACGCGGTACGCGGTACCCGGTACGCGGTACCCGGTACGCGGCACGCGGTACGCGGTACGCGGTACGCGATTTACTCCGCTAGTCCGCGCTCTCCGGCCCGCAAAGCGTGTCGAGATACTTAAGGCTCGCCGGCACCTGCTGCATGACCCGCGACGATTCGTCCTCCAGGAAGAAGTACCGGATCCCCTGGCGGCGTGCTTCGGAGACGACGGCGTCGATCCCGACATCGCCCTCGCCGAGCGTTACGTTGGTATCGTCGTCCGCGCGGCCGTCGTCGGAGTCGGGCGTGCCGGGCGCCCGGTCCTTCAGGTGCAGCGACGTAAAACGACCCGGGTACTTCTTCAGCAGGGCGACGGGGTCGGCCCCGCCCTGCCGTACCCAGAAGACGTCCATCTGGAACTGTGCCTCGGTGACCCCGTCGACGAGCGCGTCGAAAAGAGTGCCATCCTCGTACGGCCGGAACTCGAAGCCATGCGGATGGTACTGAAGCGTGATGCCGTTCGCTTTCAACAGCGCCCCGGCTTCGTTCATGACCTCGACAGCTTTTTGCACGTCGTCGATCGTGAAGCCCGCGTCTGCATCGTGCGGAATCCAGTAGAAGGTTGCGAAACCGGCGCCGTAGAACTTCGCCTTGTATACGGCCGCCGTCGCGTTGTCGCGCAGTTCCTCGAACGACGTGTCGACGCTCACGAGCTCGAGGTCATTACTCCTGAGTTCGTCGCGAAACTCGTCGACCGAAAGGCCGTACAGCGCCCCGCCGCCTTCGACGTACCCGAGTCCCCAGCCGGACACCTGGGCGAGCGCCGCCGGCACGTCTTCCTCCAGCTGGTGGCGCAGGCTGTAGAGCTGCAAGCCGAGTTTTTCAGCCAGCGCCGGCGTCGTGAGCAACAGCATCGCGGTGACGGACGCCACCGCGCCGGGTATGCGCTCGCGGTTCATCAGGCCACCTCCAGGCCGGGCTCGCGGGCCCGGACATGCACCAGGCAACCCTCGAGCGCCGGTCCGTGCAGGACTTTGACGATGCTGTCGTCGGTCACGACATAGTCGATGACGATGCCGATCGCCGCAAAGCGCTTCGACTGGATGCACTGCCCGACGTCCTGGTGCAGGCTCGAATCGTGCAGGGTCACGCTGTCGAACTCGGCGTCGGGATGCGAGTACCAGGTCGATATTACCTTATTAATCAATGTCTTGTTTCCATCCAGTCCGTTTCCGGAATCCCTCATGCAGCGGGGATCGTCGAACACGATCTCGCCGATGGTGCTGGCGATCGAATCCCCGTGAAAGTGGGTGGCGCCGCTGATGACCTCCTGGCGGTACCGGCATTTCTCTCCGGCCTCGTTGTCGATGAAGCCTTCGCTCGCGAACTTTTCAGGACCCGCGACCGCGGCAGCTGGCGAGAACAGGCTGGCGCCGAGGAGCACGAGAACAGGACAGTTCTTCATGGCATCAGGCCAGCGACGACAGGTCGAGAGTGCCCGTCGAATCGGAGAAACTGTCTGCCGGCACACCCATGGTCTGCAACACGGTCAGCAGCAGGTTCGAGAACGGGAGGTCGTTTTCGTAACGGCGATGAATGCCGTGGACGAGCCCCATGTTCCGGCCGCCCGCAACGATGATCGGGTAGTTTTTCGTAACGTGAGTTTCACTGGTGCCGGAGCCATAGAGGACGATCGTGTTGTCGAGCAACGAACCGTCTGCGAACGGATCGTCCGTGTTCGCAAGCATCTCCAGGAACGCCGCCAGGCGCTGCACCTGGAACTGGTCGTAGCGCGCCCAGTCGAGCCAGCCGCTCTCGGTCTTGTCATATTCGTGAGTGAGCTGGTGGTGAATGTTTTCGATGCCAAGCGCCTTCGGAAAATCCTTGGCGATCGCACCGGCGCCTTCGCCGACGGCCTGGAAAGTCGCAATGCGGGTCGAATCGGTCACGAACGCCGTGTGCACGAGTTGATACATCGCATCCAGGAACGCCGCGGGTCCATCCTGTACGGGATCGGCATCGAGCCTGAACAGCCCCGGATCCACGTCAGGCTTGGGCACGTCGAGCCAGGCCTCGGCCCTGTCGATGCGAGTCTCGGTGCTGCGCACCGACGTCAGGTACTCGTCCAGGCGCCGCCGGTCGTCGGCGCCGAGGCGTGACTCGAGCGATCTGACCTGCTGCACGGCCGCATCCAGCATGCTGCGGTCGAGGTCGAAACCCAGGGTCTGCGCGTGCTTGTCCCTGTTGTCTACGCTGAACAGCTCGTCGAACACAGCCCGCGGCGTGCCGCCGATCGCCGGGATCGGCTGTCCGTTCTGCATGAACGACATCGTGTTGCTGCGGGAAACGTCGCCCGCGCCGCCTTCCGTGCCGATCGTCAAAGACGGGTACGGGGTCTGCGAACCTGCGAACTGCGCCAGCACCTGGTCCATGGAGATCGTGTTGCCCAGGGGGGACTGCGGGTCCGCGCCCGTCAGGAAGTAACCGGCGGTGGTGTGCGCATCGACGGGCCAGAGCGTCCGGTGCGAGAGGCCCGAGATTACCGAGAGCTGGTCCCGCACCTTGTGCAGAGGCGCGAGAGGCGCAGTCAGGTTGAAGTCCGGGCCCACCTCGTGCGGGAACCAGTGCCATTCCTTGTGCGTCGGATGTTCCGGCGGCGGCATGGCGACACCGTTGCCGACGAACACGGCACACAGCCGGCGCGGCGGTCCGGAATTCCGGGTGACCTGGCCTGCCGCTTCCCTGCCCGCCGCCGCGCGCGCGATGCCTGCGGTTGCCGGGAGCAGGAGCGTTGCCCCCGCCGACTTGAGAAACGCGCGGCGTCCAACACGCCAGTTGCGCTTATCCATTGGCTCTCTCCTTGACTTGAACTTGTGGCGCAAAGCTGTCGCTTTGCACGATCGCCAGTACCAGGTGTTGCAGGTTGTACCCGGAAGTTCTGAACATCTCGGCGACGGCCTCCGCCTCCTGCTCGTCCAGGATATCGAGCTCGTGCCCGATCGCGTACGTCATCATGTGGCGGACGAGTCCCCGCATCACGTCACGTTCGCGCTGTTCCAGGAGGTAGGCGCCGAGCTCGCCGGCACCGTCGATCTCGAATCCGCCCGGCAGTACCGTGCTGGCGTCCACGGGCAATACGTTCTGGCCTTCGCCGTCATCCGCGACGATGCTCTCCCGCCAGGCCCCGGATGCATCGAAATTCTCCAGCGCCAGGCCGAAGGGATCGATCTTCTCGTGGCAATTGATGCACGCACTCTTGTCCCTGTGGGCTTCGATCTGCTCGCGCAGCGTGAGCCCGACGAGCGACTCGCCGTCGGCACCGAGCGACGGCACGTTCGGGGGCGGCGGCGGCGGCGGGTCGTCGAGGATTCGCTCCAGGAGCCACACGCCCCGCTTCACCGGATTCGAATCGATGCCGTTGGAGTTGATGGCCAGGATGCTTGCCTGCGCGACCAGCCCTGCACGGCCGACGTCCTGGTCGAGCGCAACCCGCCTGAGTTCGCCGCCCGCAACCGGCGGCAGGCCATAGTGCCGCGCCAGCCGGTCGTTCAGAAACATGTGCTCATCGGTGAACAGCGACCGTGCGTCGCGCCCGTGGTGAAAGGCGTCCTGGAATGTCGCCACCGTCTGCCGGACCATCAGGCGGCCGAGGTCCGGGCTGAATTCCGGGTAATGGTCCGCCGATACCGTGCCGTTGCCCATGCCATCGAGGCGCAGCCATTGCCGGGCAAACGCTTCGGAGAAGCGGCGGGACCGTTCGTCCTCGAGAAGGCGGAGCGTTTCCTGTGCGAGCGTGCGAGGGTCGACAAGTGCGCCGACGGACGCAAGGGTCCGCAGCCTTTCATCCGGCGCGGATGACCAGATGAAAAACGAGAGCCGCGAGGCAAGCGCGATGGACAGCTCGATCTCCTCCCTGTCCGCCTCCCCGGCATACAGGCTCTCCGGTGCCGGGTTGCCGATAAAGAGAAACTCGGGCGAGACCAGTACCGAGGCCAGCGTCTCGCGTACCGCTCGTTCGTACGGCACGCCTTTCTCACGCAGCCCGGAGAAGGTCGCCAGGAACCGTTCGAGCTCATCGTCCGTCACGTGCCGGCGGAACGCGACCGGCAGGAATTCCCCGAGCGTGCCGCGCACGATGCGTTGCTCGTCGGCGAGGGCCGCGCCGGCACCCGGATTGGCGATCGTCCAACCCACGTCCGCCTCCGATGCGACGGGCGTGATCGTCACCTCGAGCGCGTCGAGATGGAGGAAACCCGGTCGCCGCTCGAGCAGCTCTGCGGTTGCGATCCGGTCGCCTTCGATGGCGCGGTCGCTGCTGCCCGGCAGCTTGCCGTTGACGCGGAATCCGTCGGGCAGGAGCGGGTCTTCCTGGGCGTATTTCGACGGCCCCGCCACGCCATCCGGGTGGCGGGCTACATTGGAAAAAACCAGCAACAGGGGGCGGTCGAAATCGCCGGGTCCGCCGCCCAGCGTCGCGTTCGGGGGACTCCGCGCGTCCTCGAGCCTGAACCGGTATTCGTAGACGCCGGGAGCGTCAGTCGGCGCCGTGACGTCGTGTTCGCCGACGTTCATGGCGAGCAGGTTGCTGCCGTACGTTTCGCCGACCTCGAGCCGCATCCGCGGCATCGCCCCGTCCCGGGCAGCCGGTGTCGCCGCCGCGTGAACGCGAACGACCATCTCCCCGACCGTCTTGCGGGTCTGTATGTAGACGAACATCTCGTGGCGCCGCGCATACGCCCGCACCTCGACCTGGTCTTCCTCGTCGCCGTAGCTCACCGGGCCGTACGGCAGCGCGCCTAAGAACTGTTCGTGGTAAACCGGGGGCCCGGCGCCGTGCGCGGCGACGCGCCGTGCAAACTCGCCGGCCGGCAGCGGGCGGGGTGCCCGATCGATGGACAGGTGGTGCGCCCGCCAGCGGCCGTGATGGTAGTTGTCCTCGAACTCCTGGAAGTATTGCTCGACCTCGTCGCTTGTCGAATCGAAAGTCACGTACCGGTCGACGGCTCCGCGCGCGACGTCCATGTAAACGCGCAGGTCGACCTCGGACACGCGCAGCAGGCTCGCATCCGTGTCATAGCCCTTCTCCGAGCGGGGATCGGCCGGCAGCTTGGCGGCGAAACTGGCCCGCACGCGAAACAGGTCCTGCAGCGTGTGGTTGAATTCCCGCTTCGAGAGGCGCCGCATCTGCGCGGTCGCGTAGTTCGCGCGTCGCGACAATGCCTCTTCTTTCAGGGCCGTCTCGATCCAGGCGATGATCTCGGTGCGCTCGTCGTCTGGCAGCGGCCGGGCATCCTCCGGCGGCATCTGGTGCGCATTGAGCTTGTTCATGGCACGCCGCCAGGCGTGCACTTCGTGCACGGTGGTCATGCCGGTGGCCAGCGCATCGACACGGAAGTTCGCTTCCTGCTTTCCATCGCCATGGCATTTCGCGCAATAACGATCGAACATCGGGCGAATATCGGATTCGAACCTCGCAATGGTCGCGGCGGACACCGGCAGGTCGCCATGCGCTTCGACCGCGGCAACCGGTGCGGCCGGTTCTTCCGCAAGCAGGCGTGCAATCGGCGCCGGCGCATACTCGGCGAGATATCCCGGACCGTGCACCAGCGAGCCGCCCGCGTGCGCCGTCACCATGAGTACCGCAATAGCCGACGCGAGCACGCCTCCGTAGGCCGTCCAGCCGGCGCGCGATCGTGCCGGTTCCTTGAGCGTCACGCGGGCCACGAACGCGATTGCGGCGAGCGCTGCAACGGTGACGCCGCCCCAGCGGTGGCGATCGACGAGGTCGCCTGCATGGCCTTCGCCGGCCGCAAGCATGAGCCCGAGCGCCACGGTGAGGAACGCCGTCACGGCCGCGAGCAACAGGACAGGCGCGGCGAACCGGTTGAGCTCGGCCAGCCGCGGAAACAGCCGGGACGCTTCCAGCAACGGGACGAGCAGCAGGAAGGCGATCGGCAGGTGCAATGCGAGGGGATGGAAGCGCCCGATGAACCGGATGCCATCGGGGCCGGTCGCGCCGTCGATCGGCGCCAGCGCCGCACCGACGGCGAGCAGCGCAATCGCGAAGATCGCGACGCCCCAGACGGTCGTCCGGCTTGTCTTGAAGAACGTCACGTCGCCTTCCACCCCGAGGCAATCTTCTGGTGCGGGAGCGGGCTTTAACCGCCAACAGGTATACTGATCATACCAGACGATTCCGGTGTGGCAATCGTCTCGTATCGGCTTGATTTACAAGCCAGGAGCTCCCGTCATGCTGGCGTCACTTCAGGCAAACGTCTTCCCCGGTGTCCGGAGCTCAGCCGTTGCATCCGCCGGGCGAAACCCGTGCCAGGCCGCCCAGCCGATGTAGACGAACAGGGCGAGCACGACGAGCTGGGTCAGCGCGAACGGCGCTTCGGTCTGCGTGGGCGCAAGAGCGGCCAAAGGCGGCGTTTTCAAGAATAGCTGCACGACGAGCACGAGGACGTTGAGGTACAGCGCGAGAACCGCCGTGACGACGAAGGTCCCGCGCCACCGGCCGGCCAGGCGCTTCAGGTAGAGCGCCGTGATGCACAGCGCCAGCAGCACCAGCGAAACGGCGCCGAAGACATGCGGTGGCAGCACCTTCGTGAAAGCAAACCCGAACCCCGTGATGCTCGTCAGCAACGTGGTCGCAATGAAGAATGCGATCCAGCCGTCGAGGCGCCGGTTCGCAATCAGGCCGCCGGCGACGACCAGGCCGGAGACGATGCCGAGGACGCTGATCACGACGTGCACCAGGGTAAACGCGGGAAGATCGAGGAACATGGCGAAACCTCGCGGATCGAGACGACGAACGTTCGCGAAAAAATGCGCCCCGCTCCGGCGAAAAGCAAGCCGGTTCGCCTGCGCGGGCTCCCGTCAGGCCGGTCGTTCGTAGCGGTCGCGGAGCGCCCGGATGGTTTCGTGCGTAACCGGGTAGCGACGCAACACGGCGAAGGACAATACCAGGAGCAAGGGTCCCGCGAGGAAGGTGGTCACGGCGAGGTTGTGAACGGCGTCCGGCGCCTGCTCCGGCGCCCCGGACTCGTAGCCCACGAACTTCAGGATGTAGCCGGTCACGAACAGGCCGAAGGAAATCGCGAGTTTCAGGAAAAAGGAAAAGCCGGCGGCGTACCGGCCCTCGGTCACCTCGCCGCTTTGCCACCGCTTGATCTCGGCCAGGTCGGCGATCATCGACGTCGCGAGCGGCACGAGTACGCCCGTGCCGCCCCACCACATCATCTGCAGCAGCGCGAACGCGACGACGGCCAGGGGAAATCCGCTGGGTTCTGACTGCGGGTCAAGCAGCCCGCCGATGAAGACCGCGAACAGCCCGAGGCTGCCGGCCGAGGCGAACAGCATCGCCGACACGCCGGTCTTCTTCTTGTCGAAGCGCCGTACCATCCGTCCGAGAACGAGCGAGCCCGTGGCGAATGCCACCATGCCGGCCGTGTGCACGAACGTCTTCTCCACGGCCGTGAAACGCATGTACTCGACGTAGGTGAACATCTGCACCTGCGACACGATCAACATCGAGAACTGCGCCAGTCCGAAGAAGAGGAATACGAACCACACGAGCCGGTCGGAGTACACGTCGCGCACGTCGTGGAAGAAGGTTTGCACGGCCCCGCGCATGCCGCCGCCCGCACTCGCGTGCGCGGGCTGCCGCCGGCTGCGGTCCGCGTACTTGTAAGTCACGTACACGCAGAACAGGATGAGGAGCAACGTGGTAATGCCGAGCACGACCCCCATCGTCTGGTAATTGGACTCGATGCGCGTGCCGTCGATGAGCGTCCCGTCGGCCGCCTGCTGGTCCGGGAAGAACAGCACCCAGCCGAAGCCGCCGGTGACGATGTTGACGAACATGTTGAACCCGTACCGGATGCCCTGCAGGCGCGCGCGGTCGTCGTACGTCCGGCACATCTCGAACCCGAGCGCCATGTACGGCACGACGAAGATCGTGAACGCCGTTTTCACGATGAGGTTCATGGAGAGCAGGTAGACGAACAACGCCGCCTCGCCCTGCACGGACTCGGGAATCAGCCACAGCGCCACGAACGCGATCGAGAAGATGAACCCGCCGACGACCATGTACGGGTGCCGCCGCCCCCAGCGCGTGTTCGTGTGATCGGTCACCGAGCCCATGATGGGATCGGAGACGGCATCCCAGAACGTTGCGACGAAGAGCGCGAGGCCCGCAAGCTCGGGGCTCATGCCCATGACCTGCGTGTAGAACAGCAGTGCGAAATTGCTGATGCCGTTGATCGCGACGGAGTTGACCGATTCGCCGGTCGCGTACCCCCACAGGTCGCGTGCGGGTACCCGGGCCGCGGGTGCTCTGTCGTTCGACGCCATGCCGCTCATCCTTTTATCGGGGGAACTACCCCGCCGGGGGTCCCGCCACCGTGGCGGGTTCGCCGTGTACGGGTGCGCTCCCGTTTTCGTCCTCGCCCGGGACGCCGTAGTGCCGGCGCAGCGCCTCCATGGATTCGTGCGTGACCGGGTAGCGGCGCAGCATTGCGAAGGATATGGCCATGAGCAGGGGGCCGGCCAGGAATGTCGTCACGGCCAGCTTGTGGACGGTCTCCGGCGCCTGTGCCGACGCACCGGACTCGTAGCCGATGGATGTCAGCAGGTAGCCGGTCACGACCAGGCCGAGCGCGTTCGCGAGCTTCAGGAAGAAAGAAAAGCCCGCGGCGTAGCGCCCTTCGGTGACCTCGCCGGACTGCCAGCGCTTCATCTCGGACAAGTCCGCGATCATGGCGATCGCGAGCGGCACGAGAACGCCGCAGCCGCCCCACCACATCATCTGCAGCAGCCCGAACGCTGCGACCGCGACCGGGAAGCCGCCGACGCTCGCCCGGGGATCCAGGAGGCCACCCGGAAACACCGCGTACAGCCCGAGGCCGCCGGCGGACGCGATGATCATGGCGAGATAGCCCGTGCGCTTCTTGTCCAGGCGCGTCACCAGCCCGCCGAGCGCAAGCGAGCCTGCGGCGAAGGCCACCATGCCGCCCGTGTGCACGAACGTCTTTTCCGCCGCCGTGAAGGCCATGTACTCGATGTAGGTGAACATCTGCACCTGGGACACGACCATCATCGAGAACTTCGCGAGGCCGAAGAACCCGAACACGAACCAGACCAGCCGGTCCGAGTACACGTCCTTCAGGTCGTGCCACAAGGGCTTCAACGTCCCGGCGATACCCGTGCCGGCATCCGTTTTCGGCCCTGCCGCGACCAGTGTGCTCTGCGCGTAGCGGCGGGTGGCGAACACGCAGAAGAGCACGAGTGCGAGCGTCACCACGCCGAGTGCGATGCCCATGAGCTCGTAGTTGGCTTCTATCCGCGTGCCGTCGATCCGGCTGCCGTCGGCCGCCTGGCCGTCAGGGAAGAACAGCACCCAGCCGAAACCGCCGAAGGCAATGTTGACGAGCATGTAGAAGCCGTAGCGCACGCCCTGGAGGCGGGCGCGATCGGCGTAGGTCCGGCACATCTCGAACCCGAGTGCCGAATACGGCACGATGAAAGCGGTGAATGCCGTCTTGACCAGGAGATTGACGATGAGCAGGTAGGCGAACAGCACGTGCTGGCCGCGGAAGGCATCGGGGATGATCCACAGCGCGACGAACGAGAACGAGAACAGGATCCCGCCCGCGAGCATGTAGGGATGGCGCCGGCCGTAGCGCGAGCGCGTGTGGTCCGTGATCGTGCCCATCACGGGATCGGTGATGGCGTCCCAGAACGTGGCGAGGAAGAGTGCCAGCCCGGCGAGTCCGGGGCTCATGCCCATCACCTGCGTGTAGAACAGCAAGGCGAAATTCGCGATGCCGTTCATCGCGACGGAATTGATTCCCTCCCCCGTCGCGTAGGACCACACTTCGGAGGACTTGAGCCGCTTTGCGCCCAACTTGCCGCCCGATCTCTCGTTGCCCGCTTTCCCGATGCTCAAGTCATTTGCCCCCCGGCGTGCCGGTCAGGTTCGTCCGCCGCCCGGCCTGACGTCGACCTGTGCGTCGGCACCCGCGTCGGCATCCGCGTCGGCACGCGCGCCGCCGGCAGTCTCCGGCGCCGGCACGTGCACCGGCCGCCGCCCCCAGAGATTGGCCAGGATCGAGCCGGAGATGTTCATCCAGGGACTGAAGACGGCCGCCGCCAGTCCGAGTGTGCCGAGCTTGCCCATGTCGCCGGCGATCCCGGCGGCCATGCCGCCGTTTTGCATGCCCACCTCGAGCGCCATCGTCCGCGCGGAGTTGCGATCGAGGCCGAGCGCCCGGCTGAACCAGTAGCCCAGTACGTACCCGGCGGTGTTGTGCAGCACGGCGGCGACGAACAGGAGCGCGCCGACCTGCAGCAGGTAGTCGCGTCCCGCCGCCGTCGTGACCGCGGTGAAATAGATGATGCCGAACATGGACGCGTACGGCATGAAGCCATGGACGCCCGGCACGCGCTCGCGCAACGCGTGATACAGCACGCCGACCACTACCGCGGCCGCGAAGTAGCCGGCGAGGCCGACCGACATCAGCACGTGCGCCGGCAGCGCGTTCGTGAGCCAGGCCCAGCCGCCGAACGCGATGAAGGCGAGCCAGGCGGCGCATGCGGCGGCGATGAGACGCACCTGGCGGACGCGTCCGGCCGGTGCGCGGGAGAGGTAGTCCGCGATAAGCGCCGCGCAGATCGGCGCAAGCACAATCTTCACGATCGACACCATCATCGGCAGGAACTGCACGGTGATCAGCGTCGAGGCAAGGATCTTCATCCACAATGGCGTCATCAGCGGCGCGATCATGGTCGCGGCAGCGGTAACGGTGATCGACAGTGCCAGGTTCGCCTTCGCGATGTAGCTCATCACGTTCGACGCGAGCCCGCTCGAACACGCGCCGATCAGGATGATGCCGGCGGCGATTTCGGCGGGGAACTCGAAGACCTGCGTCAGCAGCCAGCCCATGACCGGCATGATGGTGAACTGTGAAAGCAGTCCCACTGCGACGCCACGCGGCGTCCGTATGACGCCCTTGAAGTCGTCGAGGTGCATCTGTGCGCCCATGCCGAACATCACGAGCTGCACGATGAGCAGGATGAGCCAGGGGTTGCGCAGGTCGAACTCGCCGACGTAGAGCAGGTTGTCCGGGTACAGCATGCCGGCAACGATCGCGACGACGATCCACGCCGTGTACTGGTAGCCCTTCAGTGCGGGGACGGCACCGATGCCGATGGCGGCGAAGACGGCCGCGGCGAGGCCGCTGCCGGCCGCGAGGCCTGCCCGGCCCGTCGCGAGTGCCGCGACGAGCAGGCCGGCCGCGACGGCGGCGAGTGCCAGCGCGATCTTCCTAGCGTGCAGCATGCAGCACGTCCCGGGCCCGCTCCACGCCGAGTTCCGGGCTGGACAGCACGGGCGCCGAGAGGTCGCCTTTCGGGATCGCGGACAGCACGCGCGCCATGGACGCCTGCGCAAGGACGATCACGTCCACGTCCGCGAGCCCGCGCGTCAGGCCGTCTGCCACCAGGCGGTCGTGCGTCGCGCCGTCGCCGGCCATCACCGCCTCGAACGCGCCGGCGCAGAGCTGCTCCACGATCTCGACATCCCGGCCCGCCTCGGCGGCCGCGCGCCGCACGAGCGCCGCGGTCGGGGCGAGCGTCGTTTGCAGCGTCGCGGCGACACCGATGCGCTTGCCCGTCGCCACCGCCTTCTCGGCCATCGGCCGGTCGATGCGCAGTACGGGCCGGTCATAGAGCCCGGCCGCGAGGTCGACGGCGGGGCCGATCGACGAGCACGTGACCAGCGCCACGTCGGCGCCGGCATCGAACGTCGAGCCGATCAGCGCGATCGCGCGCCGGATCGTGGCCTTCTCGAGGATCCCGGCCGCGATCGTATTCTTGATGAGGCTTTCGTCGACGAAATGCAGGACCCGGGCATCCGGCACCAGCCGGCCCGTCAGTTCATTGAACAACGGCGCGAGCGTCGGCGAGGTGTGTACGAGTGCGAGCGTGGGCATGGAGTCCTCTATGTGCAGGGTGACGGACGACGGGCCGGCTCTACCGGCGCGCGAAGCGGTACTCGCCGGAGGCGACTTCGGCATGCAGGACGCCGCCCCCGACGTAATGGGACATCAGTCCCGCGCAATCGTGCAGCGACACGTCGTCCTCGTGCCACTCGAAGCCGGCGGGCAGTTCGATCTCGGCGACGCAGTTCGGCGGCACGGTGAGCGCGAGTTCGCCGATGCCGTCCGCATCGCCCGCGACCGTCGTCGCGATCCGCCCGACCACGGCGTCGTAGCGCGCGGCGACGCCGCCGATTTCCGGCAGCCAGAGCGGCCGGACCGCGATGCGCCGGAACCCCGGCGCCGCGGGCGCGATGCCGGCGAGGCGCCGGTAATAGAAGCCTATGACCGCACCGAGCGCGTAGTGGTTGTAGCTGTTCATCGCCAGGTCGCCGACATCGCTGTTCCAGCGCTCCCATACGGTCGTCGCGCCGGACGAGGCCATGTAGCCCCACGACGGGTAGCCTGTCTGCAGGAGCAGATCGCGGACGGTGTCGAGCTCGCCCGCGTCGGCCAGCACGTCGAGCAGGTAGGGTGTCCCGAGAAAGCCGGTCGAGAGCTTCATTCCGCGGCCCGCGATCTCCTCGGCGAGCACGCGTGCCGCCATGCTGCGCAGGTCGTCCGGCACGAGGTCCATGTACAGGGCGAGCACCTGGCTTGCCTGGCTGCCGTTACCGGCGACGCCGTCGGCGCTCACGAGTTCGCGGCCGAACGCCGCCTTGATGCGCTCGAACGTCGCGCCGTAGTGCGCCGCCGCGTCCGCGCGCCCGGTCGCGTCGGCCATCTCGGCCATGAGCCGGGCACAAAAGGCCCAGTACGCAGTGGCGCACAGTACGCGCGGCGTCGTCTCCTCGTCGGGCACCCGGGCATCCACGGAGAGCCAGTCGCCGAGGTCGAGTCCGCGCTCGTTTCGCCAGATGCCGTCGGGATTGCGGCTCGCCAGGAACTCCATCCAGCGTTCCATCGAGCCCCAGTTTTCCTCGATGACGGCCGTATCGCCGTAACGCCACCACAGCCCGTGTGGCAGGATCACGCCCGCCTCGCTCCAGCCGGCCGTGACGACCTCGGGAAAGGAGCGCGGGACAGGCACGACGATCGGATACCCGCCGTCCGCGAACTGGGCTGCGCGCACTTCGCCTAAGAACCGCCGGATGAAACCGTCGACGTCCATGTTGAACGCCGCGGCATCCAGAAACACCTGGATGTCGCCCATCCAGCCCATGCGCTCGTCACGCTGCGGACAGTCGGTCGGGACGCCGAAGAAGTTGGCGCGCTGGCTCCAGAACGCGTTCTGCCAGACCTGCGCGAGGAGCGGGGAATCGAATTCCATCGCGCCCGTCTCGGCGCAGTCGCTGTACACCGCGATGCCCTCGAGATCCCCGGCCGTCGGCGCACCCGGGTAGCCGCGCACTTCCACGTAGCGAAAGCCGTGGTACGTGAAGCGCGGTTCGAAAACTTCGCCGAGCACGTCGCCGCGGAGGACGAAAACGTCAGTCGCCTCGGCGCGGCGAAGGTTCGCCTGGTCGACGGTGCCGTCTGCGGCGAGGACCTCGGCGTAGCGTAGCTCGATGCGTGTGCCGGCCGTGCCGGTCGCGCACAGTCGCGCCCAGCCGGAAAAGTTCTGGCCGAAGTCGAACACGAATCGCCCGGGCAGGGGTTCGGCGACCGAGCATGCGCGGAGGCGCTGCCTGGGTCGCAGCGGCGGCGACGTTTGCGCGACGAGCCTCACGCCGGGGTCCACCCCGACCTCGGCCGTGCGCCAGCCGGCGTCGTCGAAACCCGGGCGGTCCCAGCCGTCATGACTGCGGCGGGCGTCGCAAACCTCGCCGCCGTAGATATCGGCAACCGCCAGCGCTGACTCGGCTATCCGCCACCCCGGGCCGGTCACGACCCATTCGGTCGAGCCGTCGGCGTAATCGAGCTTAAGCTGCGCGCGCAGCCGCCGCGGCGCCGGCCCGAGACCGTAGCGCTCCATGCGCCAGCCGAACGCGCTCGCATAGAACCCGTCCGCGACGGTGAACGCGAGCGCATTCTCGCCCGGCGCGACGAGATGCCCGACGTCGTAGCACTGGTACAGCACGTGTCTGTCGGCGACGCTGATTTCCGGCGCCAGCACGTTGTCCGCGACGGCCTGGCCGTTCAGGCGGGCATCGTAGGCACCGAGGGCCGTCGCGTAGAGCCGCGCCGCCGCAAGGCCCGCGCGCGCCCGGAACTGCGTGCGCAGCAGCATGGCGGGTTCGGGCGGCCTCGGGTCGCCGAGCGGCCGCGTCGCCGCGGGCCGGGCCGCCGGCCAGGCGGCGACATCGAATGCCGCCGATTGCCAGCCGTCCGGCGGGTCGGGCATGACGCGCCAGTCGCCTTCGGTACCGCTTGCACGCCGCTCGATCGTGCCGTTTGCGCGGTGCAGCCGGACGAGCACGGCGAGCGCGCCGCCGTCGACGGGAAAAAACCCGGCGGTTTCCGCCAGCACCGCGACGCCGAGGATGTTCCTGCCGGGCCGCACGTCCGCGCGGAAGGGCAGCATCGTGCCCCAGTAGAGCAGGCGTGGCGCTGCTGCTGCCTCGCCGTTCAGCCACACACCGGCGAGCTGGTCTTTGCCGGCAACGAGGATTTCGGCCGTGACGAGATCGGCCGGCGCGTCGAACTCCACGCGGAACGCGTGCAGGCGCGCGTCGAGGGGCTCGCGCCCCCAGATCCACGTGACGTTCGCCGCGCGATCGGCGGCGGCGAGTTCGTCCTCGGCCTCGAGCCAGTCCGCGCGCCAGTCGTCCGCGGCCAGGAGTCCCGCCTCCATCCAGGCCGGCGCCGCGCGTGCCGTGTGCCCCCGGTCGTCGGTGATCTCGACGTCCCACCACCAGCGCTGCATGGCGGCGAGCGCCGGGCCGCCGTAGGAAACGTCGAACGTCTCGCGGCTTTCGACCACGCCGCTGTCCCAGGAGAGCGGGGCACCCCGGGCAAGCGTGCCGGGATCGCTCGCCGCCCGGATGCGGTACGCGCGCTGGAACACGCCGCGGCGAGTCGACTCGAGCCGCCACGACAGCCGCGGGCGCGGCACTTCCGTGCCGAGCAGGTTCGTCGTCAGCTCGGACCGGAGGTCTGCGACCGAAAGACCCGGCGGCGGCGCGCCAGGCGCGCCGGCGCCGCTCATGACGCGCCCTGGCGCCGACGCGGCACGCCCGGTGCCGTGCCGCGACGTACCCGCTCGAAGAAATCCTCGCCGCCGACCTGGCCGCCCTTCAGCACCATTTCGATGCCGTCGACCGTCGCGTCCGACGCGTGCGAGCGCACGAGTGGCGCTCCGGGTTCGAGAGGCGCCGCCCACCTGAGGGCATCGACCCCGAGTTGCGTCACGCCGTGACTCGAGGTATCGCCGCCGGCGAAGACGATGCGCCGGATGCCGGTCTGCCGGATGACGTCGCTGGCGACTCGTCCGAGCGCCTCGCCGAGGCGCTCACCCGCGGGCGGCGTGTCGCTCGCGAGCGGGCCGTCCGCCGAATGCAGCACGCAGGACCGGCCCGCGCCGAGCGCGGCGAGCGCGGTTTTCCGGAGCCGCTCTTCCTCGCCCGTTTCCCCCCGGAGCAGCGCCGCGACGTCGACGCGCTCGGTGACGAAACCGCGGCCGGCGCTTTTCGCGATCTGCCCGGCGGTGACCGGCGAGCAGCTACCGCTCACGACGAACAGGCGATCGACCTCGGCGACGTCAGCCGGCGCGGGGGCCCTGGCCGGCACCCGCCGCGACTTCCACGCCGCGACGAGCGCGCGTGTGACGCCGGAACTGCCGACGGCAAAGCGCACGTTGCGCGACAGCAGCACCTCGCCGGTTGCCTCGAGGTCCTCGAGGTCGAAGCCGTCGAACAGCACGGCCGCGGCGCCCGCCTCGACGGCGGCGTCGAAAGCCCGCACGGCCTGCCCGGCGCGCAACGCGGTCAGGCTGACGAGCGCGATGTCGCAACGCGTCTGCAGGGCCAGGTGGCGGACCAGGTCGGCCTCGTGCATCGGCGTGACGGGATGCCGCGACATGGTCGGGTGCCGGTCGATGCGGTACACCTCCGCGCCCGCCTGTGCGAAGAGGTTGCCGAACACGACGTAACGGCCCATGTGCGGCGCGCCTACGACGATCGCCGCCGGCGCGCCGAAGCGCTCGAGGCCGATATCCAGCGCGCGTCCGATGGAGCCGTGCCGCGGGCTGCTGTCGAAGGTGGAGCAGGTCTTGTAGTGCACGATCGCAGCATCCTGCAGGGCGGCGTAGACCGCCGGCAGGTTATCGTCCATCCAGGCGGGCGGGCGGCTGCGCCCGTCGCCGGCAATACCGATGGCGTCGACGTCGGGAAAGCGCGCCAGGAGTTCCGCGGACGGTGCATGCAGGAACAGCACTGCGTCCACGCCGCCCTCTGCGAGCTGCTCGAGGACGTCGGTGGAACCGGTGAAGTCGTCCCCGTAGAAAGCGTAGCGCAGCGTCACTTTGCGAATGCCCCGAGCGCCGCGGCGAGCTCCGGCTGGTCGCGCGCGGCCGCCTCGACCGGTACGCCGGCGACGGCCGCCTGCCATGCCTGGTGCAACGCCTTCACGCCGGCGGCCGGGCCGCCCGGGTGCGCGACGATGCCGCCGCCGGCCGCGAAAATGAGATCGGTCGAGCCGAGCGCCTCGTAAGTTCTCGCCGCCTGCCGCGCCGACTGGCCCGAGGAGAACACCGGCATGATTTCACAGCCCGGGTACGGCGGGTCGAACATGGGAGTGAGGCATTCGCGCGCCGACGCGATGACGCTCTCGTCGTCCTCGCAGAACTTGTTGTCGATGCCGTTGACATGCGTGTGGTCGATGCCGGCGAGGCGCCACAGCTTCTGGTACGCGATGAAGCTCATGCCGATGGCCGGCGAGCGGCCGAGCATACCCCAGCCATTGCGGTGGCCGTGTATCGGCAGCCGCGCCTGTGCGCGCAGGGTCTTCAGGGCCGGCAGCCCGACCGAGTTCATGCTGACCATGATGCAGGTCCCGCCCTCGCGCGCGACGAGGTCGTGGCGGGCGAGCATTTCGTCGCTGTCGCCCGTCAGGTTGGCGGCGTACATCACCTTCTTGCCGGTCTTCTCCGCGTGCTCGCGAATTACCCGCATCACTGCGGGGATGCGTTCGTCGAACGGGCAATGCGGCCCGTCGGCCTGCAGCTCGTCGTCCTTGATGAAGTCGATGCCGGCCCGCACCAGCGTCTGCACGAGTTCCGCCGTTGCCGCCGGCGACAGGCCGACGCTCGGCTTGATGATCGTGCCGATGAGCGGCCGCTCGTAGACGTCGGCCAGGCGGCGTGTGCCCGCGACGCCGAACTGCGGTCCCGCATAGCGGTCGAGGAATTCCGGCGGCAGGCGCAGGTCGAGGAGCTTCAAACCGGAGAACGCCTTGAGCTCTGACAGGTTGCCCGCCACGGCGGCGAGCAGGTTCGGCAGCGAGGGACCGAAATTGGCGAGCGGCCAGGACAGCGTCACCCGGCCCGCACGCCACCGGCCGTTCCAGTCCTTCGGGCGCCCTGCCCCCGGCAGCGACGGCCCGGCCACTTCGCCGAGATCGACGACCTCCTCCACCCGCGCCGCGTGCGCTTCGCGAAGCGCATCCGTTTCGCCGGGCACCCGAACGAACGTGCCGGTGGACTGCTCGCCCGCCATCGATGCCGCGGCATCGGCGAGCGCAAAGGCCGTTTCTATGCGATACGCGGCGAGGACGCGCGAGTCACTCATCCGGCCAGCTTGAAATAGGTGTTGTACCGCTCCGTGTCGACGTTGAAATACGGCACGAACACCAGGTCCCGGCCATCCACCGTCGTACGGTACGTCTGCAGCGACCCCGCGACGGGCTCCAGCGAACCCGGCAGGTCGAGCGCCTTTTCCTTGAGTCCTTCCCAGGGGTTGAGGCCGACGTACATGATTGCGCCACGCATCACGGCCGCGAGGTTCGGGTTCTCCGTATCGATCGACAGCGTGCGCAGCGGCTGCGGCACGGTCAGTTCGACGACGTCGCCGTTCTTCCAGCGGCGCTCGACGACGGCGAGTTCGCCCGGCGTCGCGGCCTGCGACTTGCCGTTCACGGACAGGCGCGCATCGCGCGTCCAGTGCGGAACGCGAAGCTTTACGGCGAAACGGCCATCGCCGGCTTCGCGCACCGTGATTCGCGTCGTGTCTGCCGCCGGGTAGTCGGTTTCCTGGACGAGGACGGTCTTGCCGCCCTTGCGTTCCCAGGCGACCTCCGAGGGCACGAACAGGTTGACGAGCAGCGACTCGTCGTCGTGGAAGTAGGCGTTCAGCACGTAGTCCGCAACCCCCTGCACCAGCGTTCCGGAGCAGCACGGCCACTGGCGATGGTAGTACTTCTTGTCCGCGTTCGCGCCGTAGTCCGAGTAGTACGGGTAGTTGCCGTCGCTGTCCGGCAGCCGGGTCGCGAGCAGCGTGTTGTAGAGCGTGCGCTCGAGGCCGTCGCCGTACTCAGGCCGGCCGGTGAAGCGGATTAAGTAGCGTGCGAGCTTCAGGTCCGCGAAGCTGCCGCACGGCGTTTCGAAATGCGCGTCGGAATTCTCGAGGCTCGCCGCAAGCTTGCCCTGGCCGAGATGCACGAACTGTTCCTCGGGTCCCCAGCCGCCGGACGCATAGCGCTGCGACTCCATGTACCGCCACGCGTTCTCGAGCGCCTTCAGGTATTTCGGGTCATCGAGGTTCAGGTAAGCCTGCGCGCCGGAACTCAGGCCGACGGTGTAGCTGTAAGCATGCTTCTCCGGCAGGACGTTCTGCCCGTCCGCCAGCGGGTCGAACCATTCCTTGTTCAGCAGGTAGTGCACCGCGAGGTCGTGGTATTTCGAATCGCCGGTGATCCGCGCGACGTGGAACAGGTTTTCCGAGAGCACGTAGGTCTCGTCCCACGGCGGATCCTTCTTGCCGATGCGCGGCCGCGAAACCGGCGAGATGTATGGCCGGCACTTCTCGATCGTCAGCGGCAATAGGTCCTTTGCTTCTTCCACGCCGCTCAACTCGTAGGCGTCGACGAAGCCGACGATGTACTTGTCCATCACGTACGCCGCCCAGAAGTCGCGCGCGCCGGGACCGGCGTAGGGATCGTCGACCTTGCGCAACACCTCGCCGAAGCCCTGCACCAGGCGCCGCACCTTGTCGTGTGCGGCGGCGTCGCCGGTCGCGGCGCCGAACCGGGCGAGCCCGGAGATGTACTGGCCGAGCGTCAGGCCCGGCACGAATCCGTCGACGTCGTACCAGCCGCCCATGTCGGGGCCTGGCGCGGGCAGGCCCGCGTGCTCGCGGAACACCTTTAGCAACCGGTCATTGTCGAGCGCAAGGTAATGCGCATGGATATGGTCGAAGTGCCGCTTCAGCCTCCCGCCGGTCAGCTTGACGGCCCCGTAGGGAAACTCGTGCATGGCCTCGAGACCGCCGCCGCCTGCGTTGACGGCTGCGCTCGCACCGGCCATGTTGAAAACGGAAGCAGCCGTCACAGCGCACGCCGTGCAGTGCATGAAGTGGCGACGCGACATTGCATGCTGTGCGGTGGTTGTGTCGTTCATGGAAAGTTCCTTGAGTCGCTGCGGCTCGGCAATAATCATGTGACAAAGTCATGCGACGTTGTCGTAAATAAAAGAACGCCGGGCGGACGGGGGGGGACCGTGCCCGGCGTTGCTGGTGCGGCTACTCGAATTGCGGGAAGTGTGCGCGAAGCAGCTTCTCCCCGTGTTCTTCGCCGCCAAATCGTTCGGTGCCCGGCAGTTGCCCCCCGATCCCCGGAGCCGCCGGCACGGCCAGGCCAACTGGCATAATAAGATACTATGTACATCAGTTTGTCAACGCCGGTTCGGCTGACGTTTCGAGCAGCAACACCCAGTCGTTTCCCGGCGCTTCGGCACCGGGGGGATCGAAGCTTGCGATCCCCGCGTTGTCACGCAGGCCGACGTCGGTGAAGTGCCCGTCACGCGGCGAGTACCAGCGCGCGGTGACCGCACTGCCCTGCAACTGGCCGAGCCTGAGCCGGAACGGACGCCCGGTGTATACATAGGCGATCATGTACCCGTCTCCCTGGAGCACCGGTATGCGCTCATGGCCTTCGCCGTTGTCGACGACTGCAGCAGGCGCGGGGCGACGCCCATCGGCCGGCCGCGACAGCATGAAGTCCTTGAGGTAGCGCATCTGGCCGGCGCCGGGGCTCTCGAGCGCCTCTTTCCAGGGTATCGCCGCGTGGAACGCGGGCTCGTGCCTGCCGGGCACGAACATCTGCATCACGCTGTTCTCGCCGTACGTGTGACCGGCCGCGCCCGACAGCGCCGCCCACCACGCATACCGGCGCACGTCCGCCGCCGTCCAGCGGGGCGCCTCTGCGTAATGCAGGCCGTGCGGGATGTTTTCGTACGACGGCTCCCCGTCGATCACGGGCTTCGCGGGTTCGCGCGCCCAATCCTCTTGTGCGTAGCTCCAGTTGTCCTCACCGCGCCCGTCGGGATCCTGGGCGTAGGACGCATGCCCCGACTGGAACATGTTGAAATCCAGCCACGGTGCATCGTGGAACCACCACGAAGAGTCGGTGCGGCCGTAGGGATGAAAGGTCATGAGCCGGTCCGGATCGTAATGCTTGAGCGTGCGGCCCAGAATCGACCAGGTCTCTGTATTGCTGGCACCGAGCGTGTCGCCGCCGTTCAGCCAGACGATGTTAGGCTTGCCGCGGTAGCGTTCGCCCAGAAACCGGCCGTACGCTTCCGCGTTGTCGGCATTGAGCGCGCCGGCATCCGCCACGGTACCCCAGCACGGTACCAGCGCGAGGTACATGCCGAGTTCCGCGGCGAGCGACACGACCCAGTCCAGGTGATCCCAGTAGTCGTATTCGTCCGACTCGTCCGGGTCGCTGCCCGGCGTCACGCGCGGCCGTGCCGGGTCCCCGTCGGTGAGCGCGGGAGCACCCGCCGCCGTCGCCATCTGCGGCGTATGCAGCACCATCGCCTGGATCACGTTGAAGCCCTGCTCCCGGCGCGTGCGGAGGTAATACTCCGTTTCGGCCCGGTCGAGGCGGCTCAGCATCAGCCATCCCGTGTCGCCCAGCCAGAAAAAAGGGTCGCCGCCGGCTTCGAGGCTCCGGCCGTCGGCCGCGACGGCGAGGGGCGGCGCCTGTGCGCCGGCCGAGAGCGGCAGGACCAGCGACAGCAATACGGCAGGCAGGCGTTTCAACGTGTCAGTCATCGATGCTGCGCAGGAACGCCTCGACCGCCGCGGCCATCGCCCCGTATCCGGCGTCGTTCGGGTGCAGGCTGTCCCCGATCTCGTAGTCCGGCCGCAGGCGCTCCGGATCCTCCGGGTCCCGCATCACCGCGTCGAGGTCGATGATGCCGTCAAAGGCTCCGCCTTCCCGAATCCACGCATTCACTCCAGTACGCGCGGCCTCGCCCGCGGGCGAGAAATAGACCGCGCCTTTGTACGGCAGGATCGTCGCCCCGTATAGTCGCACGCCCTGCAGTTCTGCACGGTCGATCAACTGGCGATAGGCCAGGACCAGGTCGTCGGCGTCGACGACGTCGCGCGGCTCCGTCGGCGACCACGCGACGCCCAGGTCGTTGATGCCGAGAAGTACGACGATGTCCGTCACGCCGGCGACGGAGAGCGCGTCGCGCGCGAACCGCGCGAGGCCGTTCTGGCTGCCGCCATCGTGAAGGAGGCGGTTGCCGCTGATACCGGCGTTCACGATGACCCACTCGCCCGGCAAGTCACGGCGGGCGATGCGGCGGGACAACCGGGCCGGCCAGTCCCCGTGTGCGCCCGGCGTGGCACCGGCCCCCTCGGTGATCGAATCGCCGAAGGCGACGAGCACCCTGGGCGCCCCGGCGCCGCTGACCTCGATGCCGGAAATGGCTGTCGCGCCCCTGACGGTCGTCCGTGCCGGCCACACCGGCACGTTTGTGAAATCCCCCTCGGGCGAGAGCGCCACACGGTGACGATGTCCCGTCGGCCGTGTCGCCGCCTCGAAAAACACCGTTACCGCCAGGTCGTCGAAGCGTGAAACGGCCAGCGGCACCGGGTCGCTCAGCAGCATCGCTCCGGGCGGAATGCGGACGCCACGCTCGCCGCCGAATGCCAGCGGCGTTACGGGGCCGGCGATGTCGCCGCCTCCCGGGACGCGGGCGAGGCTCGCCGCGCCGATGTGCAGCGCCTCGCTGCCGAGTTCGTTCGTGAACCGCACCCGCACGGCGGAGCCGCTCGCGTCCACTCGCAGGACCTGCCGGACCGTGACGTCGGTGAACGGCTCGAGCCACGCGTCGCGACCGCCCGGCAGGAACGGGCTCGGCGCCGAAACCCAGGCCGCCGTCCAGCGCGCTTCGTGCTCCGGCGACGCCTGCTGCGTTACCGGCGCACAGGCGCCGAGCAAGACGGATGCGAGGACCGCGAGCATCGCCGCGAATGCGACCGTTGCCGACCTTTCGACGCTGGCGACACGTGGGGCGAAGGGGCGCCGGCACTTCACGTCCACCCGGCGCCGGCGGCATCCCTTGCGCACTCCGCGTAACACGCGACCGGGTGGGAAGCCAGGAAGAGTCGGCATGGAGATTTCGTACCGGGACTGCCTAAGGCACCGTGCCGGAGCGATGCACCTCGACAAGGTACTGCACGGTCGGCTCGGTGCCGAGTTCGACTTCCCAGCCCACTTCCATGCGACGCCCGGCCCGCGGCTCGCCGATCGGCTGGGAGGCGCCGTCGAGCGGCGTGATGCGGACGGCGACGGCACCGTCCAGTTCGCGCAGCATGAGCCAGCCCGTAACGGGTTCGATCAGCGTCGGGCCCTTGCCCCAGAACTCCCACAGCGTGTGCCGCTCGTTCCACTCGGAACCCGTGTTCTGCCAGCGCGCCGCCGCCGTCAGGAGCAAACGCGGCGCCCGCTGGATGGGCGAGTCGTCCAGGGACGACAGGGTGATCGCCGCGAATTCGTTGTCGAGTTCGGCGGCCAGGTGCGTGGTCGTCTTGTCCGCGTTTGCGCTGACGAAGCCGACGAGCGCCTGCGTCCGCGGCGTGTCGATCGTCACCAGGCCGTGCCGTTCGTTGGTGGCAGTGTCCGGCTCGACGTACCAGGCGAGTTCGCCCGTATCGGACCGGTAAGGCGGCCCGGGCACCGGCGCGAATTCGCGCGTGATCTCACCATCGAGCGTACCGATGCGCGTGCCGTGCACGAGCGGCGTGGCCCGCGGGAAACCGGGCGTGAAAAACGGCCGCTCCGCTTCCGGCAGGCGCATCGACTCGTTGACCGCCGCGCGCGAGTAGTCGCGCACGACCGTGTCCCGGGCGGGCTCGACGTCGCCGCGCGCGAACAGGAGCGAGCCGGCCTTCATCTGCGTCATCTTCACGGGGTCAAGGGTGATGTCGAACTCGTCCGCTACGTAGTCCTGCCAGCCATCCCCGGTCTTCGGCTCGAAAGTGTAGAAGTAGATTCCGTCCCAGTCCTGCAGGCCCGCATAGGCCGCAAGGATCGGGATCATCTCCGCGGAATACTCGCTCGGGTTCGGGTGATTCACCTCGCTCACGGTGAACGCGTGGTCCGAAAACGGCGAGCGGCTGAGTTTCACGATCGTCGAATCGAGCGGGTCGTTGACCATCGGCAGGTTGCGGCGTCCCCAGATCGCGGGATGCTGCCAGTACACGTGCGCGTCGACGAAATCGAGTTCGGCATTGGCCCGCATCATCGGCTGGTTCGGGATCCAGTAGGTGTGATCGGCATTGCCGATGACCAGGGACTGGACGCCCAGTTCGTCCTTGATGTAGCCATACATATCGAAGAAGAACGCCTTCTCGACGCTTTCGAGGAAATCCGCCTCGGCGTGGAACCGCAGGTCCGACGCCACGCTGAATTCGGCTTTCGTCAGGCGCGGGACGGGCGCCCCATCGGGCACACCGGCCTCCTCGCGCATGGCGGCGATCTGCCGGGGCTTCCGGTGCTCGGCGAGCCACGCCTGGTACATGTCGTCGAGCTGGCCGGCGTAGAACGGGGTGAGGTCGAGCTGGAACGCGGGGTTGTCGGCGGTCAGCTCGCCCCGCAGCCAGTTGCGCATCCAGAATTCGTATATCGAGTTCTCGTTGACGATCTCGACGGTGACGATCGCCGGCTCATCGCTGTACTTCGTCCCGGTGTACGGGTTGTGGTGCGTGAGCAGGCGCCGCGCGTAATCCTTCTGCAGTTCGATCAGGCGCTCGCCGAGATAGGTGAAGCCTTTCCAGAGGCGCACTGCGTCGGAGTCCGGCACGTTGTCGCCGGCTTTGTAGGTGCGCCCGACGTTGAGATTGAGGTTCGAATAGATGCCCGCCTGCTTCAACTGGAAGATGAAGTAATCCAGCCGGTCCATCTGCTCCGCATCGAAGTCGGTCGTCGTGTCCTTGCTGCCGTCGATGATGCCGACCGGCGGCACGCGGAAGCGATAGCCCTGGTCGGCCGCTTCCAGGCGCTGCTCTTCCTTTTCGTCCTGCTCCGCATCGCTTCTCGTCGGCATGTCGAGAAAATGAAAACGGACGGCGTTGATCCCGTTGCGGGCCATGATTTTCGCCCACTTTTCCGCCTGGTCCTTCGGCGGCAGCATCGTGCCGCCGCGGGTCCAGCCCGTCAGGTTGACGCCCCAGAGGCGCAGGCGGTCGCCGTCGCCGTCGACGAAATGGCCGTTCTCGACGGTGACGAAGCCGTCCGCGCCCGCCGGCGCGTCGCCGAGGACGAAACTGACGTCGACCGGGCTGCCCTCGCTGTTGTCGTGATCGACGCTGAACGGCTGCCAGTCGATAACGACCGGCTCGGCGGCGTACGCAGGTCCGGCGGCGAGCGCCAGGTACAGGGCGAGAGCGGGCAACGGAGGGCACGACGATTTCCTGCCGGACTTCGATGTGCATGCGTACATCGTTCTTCCCCCGGGAAACATGAGAAGGTGCCACGACGCCTGCGAAGGACGTGGTCGCCTCGATCAGCTGCCGGCGATTGCAGGCGCTGCTCGCGGTCGGCCGCCTTAGCGACGGCGAAGCGGTCAGGTCACGTACCGCCGAGATACCGGGGTCGGCGGGGCGGCCGCACGGCCGCCCCGCGCCCCTTGGTCTTGCGGTCTAGAACTCGGCACCGACGCCGAAGTAGACGTACTGCCCGATGATGTCGTAGTTCGCGTTGCGATTACCCGGGATTCCGGACAGGATCGCCGGCGGTTCCTCATCCCACAGGTTGTTCACGCCGAGGTAGAACTGGTACGTGTCCTGCAGGCGATACTGGACCTGCAGATCCGTGTACAGCACCGCATCGAACGCGAAGTAGTCGTCGGTCACGTCCGTGTCGGCACCGAACCGGCTGCGCAGGAACTGGTCGTCGATGAACGACTCGCCGATGATCTGGTTCGTCGCGGCGAAGGTCCACGCACCAATGTCGTACTTCAGCTTCAGGACCGCCTTGTTCTCCGGGAAGCCCACCTCGCCCGCCTGGTTGTTGGGGTCTGCGCCGATCTGCGGAATGACACCCTGGTCGAGCAGGTGCGTCCAGCTGAGATCGATGGACAGCGTGCCGTCCCAGAGGTCGGTGGCGTAGCCCGCCGTGATGTCGACACCCTCGGCAAACGCGCCGCCGCTGTTCACGAGGCCCGACCGGATTAGCGAAATCGAGCCCGCGCTGGCTGGCGCGGCCGCGGCCGGACGGCGGTCGACCAGGGCGCAGAACGCGTCGTTACCCGCCTGGTAGCACTGGTCGATGATGAACTGCGTCGACACACTGCTGATCGCGTCGTCGATCTCGATATCGTAGTAATCGACCGTCAGGAACAGGCCCGGGATGAATTCAGGCGTGTAGACGAGGCCGAACGTATACGTATCGCCGGTTTCTTCCTGGATGTTCGGGTTGGTGATGCTCAGCGTACCGACGCCCTGGAAGTCCGTCTGGATGAAGGTGACGGTGCCGCCATTTTCGCTTGCATTCTGCGCCACGCCCGGATCGGCAAGGCACTGCGAGGCCAGGGTACCGCTGTCGCTGGTGGTCACGCCGTTACACGGATCGACGATGGACGTGACCCCCGCCGCGGCAGGCCGGAACAGCTCACCGATGTTCGGCGCACGCACGGCGCGGGCATAGACCGCCCGGAACCGCAGGTCGTCGATCGGCGACCACTCGAGCCCGAAGTTGTAGGCCGGGAACCCGCCGAGCGTCGAGTAATCGGAGTAACGTCCTGCGGCGCGCAGCGAGAGGTCCTGGATGCCCGGGAGGTCGGCCAGGATCGGCACGGCCACCTCGGCATACACTTCGCTGACGTCGATGGAGCCCTCGACGTCCCGCTGCTGGGTGAAGCCGTTCTGCAGGGTGTTGTACAGCGGGTCGAACTGGTGGCTGCTCGTCTCCTCGCGATACTCCACGCCGCCCGCGACCTGCAGCGGACCGGCCGGCAGGTCGAACAGCGTGCCGGTGACGTTCGCGGACACCACGTTCATGTCCTGGTAGGACTTCTGGAAGGCCGCGCCGTCGCCGCCCTGGACGTATTCCCGCGCCGCATCGGAGACGTTGTTGACGCCGTAGAAGTTGATCGGCACGCAATCGTAGAGCCGGGCATTCGCTTCGGCGCAGATCGCCTCCGACGTATCGCCGTCGCCGTCGAAATCGAACACGTCCGAAACGGCCCGGAGCGACTGGAAGAGGTTCGGCGTGATGTACAGCCCGAGCTGGCGGCCGTACAGGTCCGAACGTCCGTAGGAGTAGTACAGGTCGTACGCCCAGTTGTCGTTGATGTCGCCTTCCGTGCCGAGCACGATCCGGAACTGCTGCCGCTCGATCTCGGTCCTGCGATTGCCGAATTCGACCACGCGCTTGGCGTACGAGATGTCCCGCAGGCCGTCGCCGTCTTCGTCCGTTGCGAGGTCGAACACCTCCTGGGGAAGGAACGGGTTCTGCACGATCGTCACGGTGCCGTCGGCCGGGTTCACGAGCCGGGATTCGATCTCCTGGCGTTGCGAGATGCCGATGCCGAAGTCGAACGTCGAGACGTACGGATGGAACGTGTTCGAGCCCGTGGAATCGACGCGCCCGTAGTTCATGTCGAGGAACGTCCTGAAGTGCGGGTTGAACTCGTAGGTCGCCCGCGCCGCCGTGGTCAGGCGCTGCACCGGCGCGGCAAGGTTGTCCTGCGCGCCGTCGAATTCCCGCGGATCGAAGCGGTAAGGCGCATCCTGGATGCTCGAGTCGAACGGAATCAGCCCGGTACCGTCGTCGGTGAAAACAAAGGTCTGGTTGGGGCTGCCCACGCCGATCTGCCCGCGCGGCTGCACGGTGGAGCGGTTGAGCACGACCGTGTACAGGTCCGCGGGATCGCTCGAGCCCTGTGCGACGACCATGCTGGCGTAGCTGTCGTCCGAGAACGGGCGCAACCCGTTGTCCAGGCCTTCCTGGTCCGAGTAGCCAAGGTGGATCATGAAATTGCCGTTGCCGTCGGCAAAATTGTGGCCGGCGGTGAAGTCGAACAGGATCTCCTCGCCGTCGCCCTCGCTGGACTCGCCATACTGCGTGCGGACGTCGATGCCCTGGAAATCCGTCTTGTAAATGAAGTTCACGACGCCGGCGATGGCGTCCGAGCCGTACACGGCGGAAGCGCCGCCGGTCAGCACCTCGACGCGCTCGATGAAGCCCGTAGGCACCATCGTCACGTCGACCTGCGCCGTGCCCGGCACGCCCGCGACTACGCGCTTGCCGTCGGCGAGGACCAGCGTGCGGTCGGCACCCAGGTTGCGCAGGTTGAGCGTCGCGGCGCCAGCGTTCACGATACTGCCGTTCGACGTGTAGCGGCTCTGGCCCGGCTCGCCGAACGCCGGATTGAGTTGCAGCGCCTCCTGTACGTTGGCGACGCCGACGTCCGTGATGAAATCCGAGTCGACCACCTGAAGCG
>DASUOE010000100.1:0-5448 GCA_036276805.1 Woeseiaceae bacterium
GACGCGGCCGTGTCGCCGTCCGGGAAGTCCGTGCTCGGCATCCTGACGTCAGACTGCCTGCCGATACTGCTTTGCGACACGAACTCGCCGGCCATCGGCGCGCTGCACTGCGGCTGGCGCAGCCTCGCGGCCGGCATCGTCGAGGCATCCGTCCGCACGCTCGGCGTCGACCCGGCCGGGCTCCTGGCCTGGCTCGGGCCCGCGATTTCGCAGGCGGCCTTCGAGGTCGGGGACGACGTGCGCGACCTTTTCCTCGCCGGTATCGAGGGCGCGGCCGCCTGTTTCGTGCCGAACCGGAACGGCCGCTGGCAGGCCGACCTCCTCGCGCTGGCGCGTCTGTACCTCGCCCGCGCCGGCGTCGCGCGGGTCTACGGCGGCGGCTGGTGCACGGCCGGCCGCGCGGACCTGTTCTATTCCTACCGGCGAGACGGCCCCACGGGCCGTATCGCCAGCGTGGTCGGTCGCCGTGAAGCGGTCGCCGTGAAGCGGTCGCCGTGAAACGGTCGCGACCGCTTGAAAAACCGGGTGAAATCACAACATCCCGGGCAACCTGACGGCAGTCGCCGCTGCCCGGAATCAAGGTATTCGACATGCGAATGGACAAACTGACCAGCAAGTTCCAACTGGCGCTCGCGGACGCGCAGTCGCGGGCCCTGGGCCTTGACCACCAGTTCATCGAGCCGGCCCACGTCATGGTGGCGCTGCTCGACCAGCAGGGCGGCAGCGTGCGCGGCCTGCTCACGAAAGCCGGTGCGAACGTCAACCTGTTGCGTTCCCAGCTCGGCGAGGCACTCGACCACATGTCGAAGGTCGAGGGCGCCGGCGGCGACGTGCACATCTCGAACGCGCTCAACAATCTCCTGAACTTGACCGACAAGCTCGCCCAGCAGCGCAACGACCAGTACATCTCGAGCGAGCTGTTCGTGCTGGCGGCGCTCGACGCGAAATCGCCGCTGCGCGCCGTGCTCGACCAGGCGGGCGTCGTGAAAGGCGCAGTCGAGAAGGCCATCGACGAGCTGCGCGGCGGCGCGAAGGTGAACGACCCGAACGCCGAGGACACGCGCCAGGCGCTCGACAAGTACACGATAGACCTCACCGAGCGTGCCGAGCAGGGCAAGCTCGACCCGATCATCGGCCGCGACGACGAGATCCGCCGCACGATCCAGATCCTGCAGCGGCGCACCAAGAACAACCCCGTGCTGATCGGCGAGCCCGGCGTCGGCAAGACCGCCATCGTCGAGGGCCTCGCCCAGCGCATCGTCAACAACGAGGTGCCCGAGGGGCTGCGCGGCAAGCGCATTCTCTCGCTCGACATGGGCTCGCTCATCGCCGGGGCGAAGTTCCGCGGCGAGTTCGAGGAGCGGCTGAAGGCCGTGCTGAACGACCTCGCCAAGCAGGAAGGCCAGGTTATCCTGTTCATCGACGAGCTGCACACGATGGTCGGCGCCGGCAAGGCCGAGGGCGCGATGGACGCCGGCAACATGCTGAAGCCCGCGCTCGCGCGCGGCGAACTGCATTGCGTCGGCGCGACCACCCTGGACGAGTACCGGCAATACATCGAGAAGGACGCGGCCCTCGAGCGCCGCTTCCAGAAGGTGCTCGTTAGCGAGCCGACGGTCGAGGACACGATCGCGATCCTGCGCGGCCTGAAGGAGCGTTACGAGGTGCACCACGGCGTCGAGATCACGGACCCGGCGATCGTGGCCGCGGCGACGCTGTCGCACCGGTACATCTCCGACCGGCAGCTCCCCGACAAGGCAATCGACCTCATCGACGAGGCCGCCTCGCGCATCCGCATCGAGATCGATTCCAAGCCCGAGGCGATGGACCGGCTCGAGCGCCGCATCATCCAGCTCAAGATCGAGCGCGAGGCGCTCAAGAAGGAACCGGACGAAGCGTCGAAGAAGCGCCTCGTCGACCTCGAAGCGCAGCTTGCCGAGCTCGAACGCGAGTACGCCGACCTCGAGGAGATCTGGAAGGCCGAGAAAGCGGCGATGCAGGGCGCAGCGCACATCAAGGAAGAACTCGAGCGTGCCAAGCTCGAGCTGGAAACGGCGCACCGCGCGAGCGACCTCGCGCGCATGTCGGAACTGCAGTACGGGCGCATCCCGGAACTCGAGAAGCAGCTCGCCGAAGCCGTCAAGGCCGAGCACCAGGAGACGACGCTCCTGCGCAACAACGTGACCGAGGAGGAAGTCGCCGAGATCGTCTCGAAGTGGACGGGCATCCCGGTCGCGAAAATGCTCGAGGGCGAGAAGGAAAAGCTGCTGCACATGGAGGACGCGCTGGCCGAGCGTGTGGTCGGGCAAGCCGAAGCGGTCACCGCCGTGTCGAACGCGATCCGCCGCTCCCGCGCGGGCCTCTCCGACCCGAAGCGGCCGATCGGGTCGTTCCTGTTCTTAGGCCCCACCGGCGTCGGCAAGACCGAGCTCACCAAGGCGCTCGCGAACTTCATGTTCGACACGGACGACGCGATGGTCCGCCTCGACATGTCCGAGTTCATGGAAAAGCATTCCGTGGCGCGGCTGATCGGTGCGCCGCCGGGTTACGTGGGCTACGAGGAGGGTGGGTACCTGACCGAGGCCGTGCGGCGCCGGCCGTATGCGGTGATCCTGCTCGACGAGGTCGAGAAGGCGCATCCGGACGTCTTCAACGTGCTCCTGCAGGTGCTCGACGACGGCCGCCTGACCGACGGGCACGGCCGCACAGTCGACTTCCGCAATACCGTCATCGTCATGACCTCGAACCTGGGTTCGCAGCTCATCCAGGAGATGTCCGGCGAGGAGAATTACGACCGGATGAAGGCCGCGATCATGGAGGTCGTCGGCACGCATTTCCGGCCTGAGTTCATCAACCGCGTCGACGATGTCGTCGTCTTCCACCCGCTGTCGAAGGAACACATCCGCCGCATCGTGGACATCCAGCTCGGATACCTGCACGATCGCCTCGCCGAACGCGACATGACGATCCACCTTTCCGACGAGGCCCGCGACAAGCTCGCGGAGGCCGGCTTCGACCCGGTGTACGGGGCGCGACCACTCAAGCGGGCGATCCAGCAGCAGGTCGAGAACCCGCTGGCCCAGGAAATCCTCGCCGGCAAGTTCCGGCCAGGCGACTCGATCGAAGTCGGCGTGGCGGACGAAAAGCTGGATTTCCAGCAGGCGGCGTAGGAGCGGCGATTACGCCGCGACGTCGACGCGGCAGGAATTCGAGACACCGCCGCTCCTGTAGGAGCGGCGGTAACGCCGCGACTGTGACGCGGCAGGAATTCGAAACACGGTCGCGGCCTCACGGCTGCGTGTACGGAGACCATCAGCAATGCCGATATACGGATACGCCTGCAAGGAATGCGGCCACCAACTGGACGCGCTGCAAAGGATGTCCGACCCGCCGCTCACGGATTGCCCGGAGTGCGGCCGGCCGGCACTGAAGCGCCAGTTGTCCGCGCCCCGCTTCCGGCTCAAAGGCCAGGGCTGGTACGAGACCGACTTCAAGAAAGACGGGCAGCGCAACCTGGCGGGGGACGGCGATGCCGCGAAGGCGGATGCGAAGGCAGACGGCAAGGCAGAGGCCAGGACAGAAGCCAAAGCCGAGGGCAAGGGCGAGGGCAAGTCGGACGCGGCGCCGGAGAAGCCGGCCGCCGATAAGCCCGACAAGCCCGGCAAGCCCGCGAAGGCGGCGAAGCCCGAGACCAAGAGCGCACCGAAGGCGACCGGCAGCGACGCCGGCTGATCCGTGCGGCGCCTGCGCGCAAGTGCCGCCGCCACGGGCAATTTTCCGTCGCTGACGCCCGGGGGCCGCCTTGCCCTCACCCGGCGCACACCGTACCATTCCGCTCCTTTTTGAGGCGTATCCGCACCCCGGGCGGCGGCGCGCCGGCGACTCCGGACTCATAGCATGCGCAGTCATTATTGTGGGGAAGTCGACCGGTCGCTGGTCGGCAAGGAAGTAACGGTCTGCGGCTGGGTGCATCGCCGACGCGACCACGGCGGCGTCATCTTCATCGACCTGCGCGACCGCGAGGGGCTCCTGCAGATCGTCTTCGATCCCGACCGGCCGGCCGTCTTCGCCGAGGCCGAACGCCTGCGCGGCGAATACGTGGTGGCCGTCACGGGCCGCGTGCGCGAACGGCCCGCCGGCACCGTCAACGAGAACCTGGCCTCCGGGCACGTCGAGGTGCTGGCACACGAACTCGAGGTGCTGAACCGCAGCGAGACGCCGCCGTTCCACCATGACGAGGTCGCGAACGAGGAACTGCGCCTCAAGTACCGCTATCTCGACCTGCGCCGCGAGTCGATGCTCGGCAACTTGAGGCTGCGTCACCGCGTGACCAAGGCGATGCGCGATTTCCTCGATGCGCGCGGTTTCGTCGACGTCGAAACGCCGATGCTCACCCGGGCGACCCCGGAAGGCGCGCGCGACTACATCGTCCCGAGCCGCACGCACCCGGGCAAGTTCTTTGCCTTGCCGCAGTCGCCGCAGCTGTTCAAGCAGCTCCTCATGATGTCGGGGCTCGACCGCTACTACCAGGTCGCGCGCTGCTTTCGCGACGAGGACCTGCGAGCGGAACGGCAACCGGAGTTCACGCAGCTCGACATCGAGATGAGCTTCGTCGACGAGAGCATCGTCACCGGCACGATGGAGGCGCTCGTGCGCTACCTGTTCGAGACGGTGCTCGACGTGTCCCTGCCGGATCCCTTCCCGCGCATGAGCTACGCCGAGGCGATGGCGCGCTACGGGTCCGACAAGCCGGACCTGCGCATCGGCCTCGAGCTCACCGAGGTCGGCGACCTCATGGCCGGCGTGGATTTCAAGGTGTTCGCCGGCCCGGCGCAGGACCCCGAGGGCCGGGTGGCCGCGCTCCGGGTACCCGGCGGCGCGACCCTCAGCCGCAAGGAAATCGACGATTACACGGCGTACGTCGCCCGCTACGGCGCCAAGGGACTCGCCTACATCAAGGTCAACGATTTCAGCGCCGGGCGCGAGGGGCTGCAGTCGCCGATCCTCAAGTTCCTGCCCGAAACCGCGGTCGACGGCATCCTCGAGCGCACCGCGGCCGCAACCGGCGACCTGATCTTCTTCGGCGCCGACAAGGCACGCGTCGTGAACGACGCGCTGGGCGCGCTGCGCCTCAAGGTCGGCCGCGACCTCGGCCTCGTGGCCAGCGGCTGGGCGCCGCTGTGGGTCGTCGATTTCCCGATGTTCGAGAAGGACCCGGAGAGCGGCCGCTGGATGGCGCTGCACCACCCGTTCACCGCGCCGGCTGTCAGCGACGCGGCGATGCTGCGCGCCGAGCCGGGGAGGGCGCTGTCGCGCGCCTACGACATGGTGCTGAACGGCACCGAGCTCGGCGGCGGCTCCATCCGCATCCACGACCCGGCGGTGCAGTCGGCCGTGTTCGACCTGCTCGGCATCGCGCCGGAGGAAGCCGAGGAGAAGTTCGGCTTC
>DASUOE010000101.1:0-5723 GCA_036276805.1 Woeseiaceae bacterium
GACGGCTCGGTGCTGCAGCCGCCGAACGCGCAGGACGGCTTCGTCAACGAGCCCGTGTTCGACGAGGAACTCTCCACACTGAAGCTGGATGCCCGTCGCGAACTGGGCGGTGACTTCTTCACGAGCGTCGATTTCGGCGTGCAGTATTCCGAGCGCACGAAGTCGAAGGTGAACGGCGGCTATTACCTCACCGCGCCGACGTTCCCGGACGATGCGCCCATTCCCGAGGAATACCGTCTCGGCACCGCCGACCTCGGCTTCCTCGGCATCGGCCCGGTCGTCGCGTACGACGGCCTTGGGATGTACGACAGCGGCTACTACACCGCGACGGATGCGGCGGAGCTCGAGACGGGACGGCTCGGCGATACATACGAGATCGACGAGGAAGTCACTACGGCGTTCGTCGCCGTCGACTTCGACACGCTCCTCGGCAGCATGCCCGTCAACGGCAACCTCGGCGTGCAGTACGTGATGACGGACCAGGTGGCCTCCGGATTCGATTCATTCACCGGGCCCGACCAGTTCGTGGATGCGACGGCGACCTCGGACGGAGACGACTACGATCACGTCCTGCCGAGCCTCAACGTCAACTTCCACGTCGCGGAGAACCATGTCGTGCGGTTCGCCGCGTCGCGGACGATCACCCGCTCGCGCATCGACGAGATGAAGCCGAACAACAGCGTTTCCTTCTCGTTCAACGCCGGTCCGATCCAGTCGACGGATCCGCGCAACAGCGCCTGGTCGGGCAGCGCCGGTAACGCGAGGCTCAGGCCTTACGAGTCGGAGAACTACGACATCGCCTACGACTGGTACTTCGCGGACGACGGCTTCATCTCGGCGGCGTACTTCTACAAGGACCTGGTCAACTGGCACCAGAACGCGTCCACCATCGTCGACTTTTCGCAGTTCTACATCCCGGGTTACCACCAGGTGCAGGATCCGAACGACCCGAACAACTACCTGACACCTGCGACCTTCCTTGGCCTGCTCAATTACATCGAGGACGGCCTCGAGGGCGACGTTTCGGGTATCGAGCTGCAGGCCGTGCTGCCATTGGGCGAAGTCGCGGACGTTCTGGAAGGCTTCGGCATCATCGCCGCCGCCGCGTTCAACGACGGCGAACTCGACAATGGCGCCCCGGTTCCGGGCCTGTCGGACGAGTCCTACAACCTCACCCTGTACTACGAACGCGGCCCGTTCCAGGTACGCGTAGCCGGCACGAAGCGCGACCGGTTCTCCACCGAGACCCGCGGCATCAGCCTGTCGCTCGCGCCGACGATCGACCAGGGCGCCGAGCTGATTGATGCGCAGATGAGCTACGACTTCGGCCTCGACAGCTGGTCGAACTTCCTCGACGGCCTCACCATTTCGTTACAGGCGCAGAACCTCACGGACGAGGATACCGTCCAGGCGAACGACGCTGATCCGAGGCAGATCACGCTGTACCAGTCGTTCGGTACGAACTACCTCGTCGGCTTGAACTACAAGTTCGACTGAGGCGGTCACCGCCTGCCCCCCGAGCCCTGCCATTTCGATGGCAGGGCTTTTTTTGTCTACCATAGCGCCGGGGGAGAACGCGATGAACACAGTCCGGAAACTGGTGATCGTCGGCGGTGGCACCGCCGGGTGGATGTCGGCAGCACTGCTCAAGCGGGTGCTGGGCCGGGTCGTCGACGTGGAGCTCATCGAGTCCGACGAGATCGGCATCATCGGCGTCGGCGAGGCCACGATCCCGCCGATCCAGCACGTCAACGCCGTGCTTGGCCTCGACGAGGCGGAGTTCCTCCGGGAAACGAAGGCATCGATCAAGCTTGCCATTCGCTTCGAGAACTGGCGCGCACAGGGCGAACGCTACTACCACACCTTCGGCGCGCCGGGCCGCAGCCAGGCTTTCTGTCCCTTCCACCATTTCTGGCTCCGTGCCGAGCAGGCCGGCATCCACAGCAACCTCTGGGACTACGACCTCAACTACATCTGCGCCGAGGCGAACCGCTTCTCGAAGCTCAAGGCGAACGATCCCGTGTGGGAGATGCCGTACGCCTATCATTTCGACGCCTCGCTCTACGGCCAGTACCTCAGGCGTTACAGCGAGAGGCTCGGCGTGCGCCGCACCGAGGGCCTCATCGAGGGCGTGGCGCTGGACGGCGAAACGGGCGCCGTGCAGTCGCTGAAACTCCGCGACGGGCGCGAAATCGCCGCCGATTTCTTCATCGACTGTTCGGGCGGCCGGGGTTTGCTCGTGCAGCAGCACCTCGGCGTCGGTTACGAGGACTGGGACCACTGGCTGCCCTGCGACCGGGCGGTCGCCATGCCGTCGAAGCGCTTCGACGTGACCGTGCCGTACACGCGTTCGATCGCGCACGCCGCCGGCTGGCAATGGCGCATACCGCTGCAGCACCGCAACGGCAACGGCCTCGTGTACAGCAGCCGGCACTATTCCGACGACGAGGCCGCTGCCCTCCTGCGGTCGAACGTCGAATCGGAGCCTCTCGCCGAGCCGAAGGTCATCCGGTTCAGGACGGGGCGCACGCGCGAGCAGTGGTCCCGCAACGTCGTCGCCGTCGGCCTCTCGAGCGGCTTCCTCGAGCCTCTCGAGTCGACCAGCATTCACCTGATCCAGTCGGCGGTCGTACGCCTGCTGCACTACTTCCCGCACCGCGGCGTCACCGCCGAGCTCAGGGACGAGTACAACCGGGAGTCCAGGCACGAGTACGAGCTCATCCGCGATTTCATCATCCTGCATTACTGGCGAAACGACCGTGACGACGGCGGCTTCTGGCGGGACGTCCGCAATATGGCCGTGCCGGAACGGCTGGTTCGCAAGACCGCCGTTTTCGCCGCGAACGGGGCGCTCGAGCAGGACCAGAAGGACCTGTTCCGCGATGCTTCCTGGCTGCAGGTCATGCTCGGGCAGGGCATCATGCCGCGCGATTACCATCCGCTGGCCGACACGCTGACCGAGCAGGAACTGAGAGCGAAGCTGGAGAACACCCGCAAAGTGAAGCTGCAGCCTATGGACCGGATCCTCGGCCACGACGAGTTCCTGCGCACGTACGCGGGGGTCGCCGTGTAGGAGCGGCGGTAACGCCGCGAATTGCAGCTGTAGGAGCGGCGGTAACGCCGCGAATGGCAGGCGGACGGATGCCACGGCGCAAGCAGTCACGGTCGGATAACGCGAACCGTTCGGCCTCACGGCCGCTCCTACAGTCGCGTGAACCGCCTCAGTCGGCGAGTTCGAGCACCAGCACCGACGCCGGATCCAGGGTCAATGCTTCATCGAGCGCGTAACGCCGTCCACTCACGACGTCCGTCGCGGCGCGCCGCGACCCAATGCGCTCCGCGAAGCGGGCGAGGTCGACCGTCTCGCTTTCGCCGCCGCGGTTGAACGCGACCATCAGCGTGTCGTCCTCGTCGTAGCGGAAATACACATAGACGTTGCCCATCGGCGTGAACTGCATCAGCTTCCCGCCGTGCACCACGTCCGCGGACTTCCGCCAGTTGAGCAGCTTCTTCACGAATTCCTGCGCGGCGCGCTGCGAGTCGTCGAGCCCCTTCCCGGTGAACGCATTCACGGCGTCGCCGCGCCAGCCGCCCGGGAAATCGCTGCGGATTAGCCCATGGTGCTCCGTGCCCGGGTGCGACATCATGATCTCCGTGCCGTAGTACACTTGCGGGATGCCGCGCATCGTGAGGTAGAACGCCATCGCCATGCGGAAGCGCCGCGGGTCGTCGCCGAGCTGCGTCGCGATGCGGCTCATGTCGTGGTTGTCCGGGAAGATCACGAGGTTGAACGGGTCCGGATAGAGCCAGTCGTTGCCGAGCATTTCGTAGGTACGCGTCCACGCGCTGCCCCACGCCGGCTCGTCCATCGTGAGACTTTCGGCCAGCGCCGACTGCAGCGGGAAATCCATGAGGCTCGGCAGGTGCGACACGTAACGGTCGTGGTTCTCCTTGCCCGCCTGCCAATAGCTCACCACGGCCGGGTTCGGGCTCCATTCCTCGCCGACGATGTTGAAGCGCGGGTACTCCGCGCGAATCCGCCGTGCCCACTCGGCGAGAAAGGTCTTGTCGGCATAGGGCCAGGTGTCCTGCCGGATACCGGCGAGGCCCAGGTATTCGATCCACCAGACCGCGTTCTGGACGAGATAATCCGCGAGCAGGGGATTCTCCTGGTCGAGGTCGGGCATCGAGTCGACGAACCAACCGTCCGCGAATGCGCGCCGGTCGAAGTCCGAGGCGTACGGGTCCTGCTGCGTCGTGCGCGCGTGGGTCGTGATGCGGATGTCGTCCGCGTCATGCACCCAGTCCCGTGTCGGCGGGTCCGCGACCCACGGGTGCGCACTGCCGATGTGATTCACGATCATGTCCATGATGAGGCCGAGCCCGCGCGCACGGGCCTCGCCGGCGAGCTCCCGATAGTCCTCGTTGCTGCCGTAGCGCGGGTCGACGCGGTAGTAGTCCGTCGTCGCGTAGCCGTGGTACGACGACTCGGGCATTGCATTTTCCAGCACGGGATTCAGCCAGACCTGCGTGAAACCCATCCCGGCGATGTAGTCGAGGTGCTCGCGGATGCCTGCGAGGTCGCCGCCATGCCGGCCGAACGGTTCGTCCCGCGCCGGCGCATCGTCATAGCCCGCCACCGCGTCGTTGGCCGGGTCCCCGTTCGCGAAGCGGTCCGGCGTGATGAGATAGATCGCATCGGCGGGCGAGAACGTCGGCAACCCGTGCGGGTCCCGTTCACGCGCCTGCAGCGGGTAGCCGAACGAGAGCGTCTCAGTGGCACCGGTGAACGTCAATTCGAGCGTGCCGGGGCGGGCGTCCGGGCCGACGTCCAGGTAGACGAACAGGTAGTTCGCGCTGCTGCCACGGACGGTGCGCGCGATCGTGACGCCGGGATACTCGAGCGACGGTTCGAAGCGGGCGATTTCTTCGCCGTAAACCATGAGCTGCAGCCGGGCATCGGCGAAACCGGTCCACCATGACGGCGGCTCGATGCGATCTATGCTCGCCGCAAGCGTCACCGGCGGCATCGAAATCAAGGCGAGCAACAGGCACGCGGTACAGCGAAATGAAAGCGGCTTCATGGCAACGATCCCCCGGCGGTGCTTCCTGCGACTATGTTAGGAAAACCGCACGCACAGGGGCGATGAATACGTATGCACGCAACGGGTGCAAGCCGCAGTCGTTATTCCCCCTGTACCGTCACCGTCAGCCTCCGGCGATGGGCAGCGGTGCGGTGCTCCCACAGGTAGATGCCCTGCCAGGTACCGAGCACGCAGCGGCCGTTCGCGACCGGCAGCGTCATTTCGGACTGCGTGAGGATGGTGCGCACGTGCGCGGGCATGTCGTCCGGCCCTTCGGCGTCGTGCCGGAACATCGGGTCGCCGTCCGGCACCGTCCTCGCCATGAAGCGCTCGAGGTCCTGGCGCACCGTCGGGTCCGCGTTCTCGCAGAGCACGAGGGACGCGCTCGTGTGCTGCAGGAACAGGTGGACGAGGCCGGTGCTGACGCCCGTCTTCGCAACGGCTGCCTGGACTTCGCCGGTGATGTCCAGCGTGCCGCGGCCGGGCGTGCGTACTTCCAGCGTGCTCTGGCTGAACGTCATCGGTTACACGCCTCGTCTGCCGGCCGCCACACGAGCCGCTCGCCGGCCGGCACCGTCACGGTCTCTGTAACGTCGCCATACCTGAGCCGCGCCTCGCGGCCGAGCCGGGAGCGGACGG
>DASUOE010000102.1:0-10094 GCA_036276805.1 Woeseiaceae bacterium
CGTTCGTCGACGCGGCGATCGCCACAGCCTACCTCTCGCTGCCGGAGGAGGACCGCGCACGGTTCGACCCGATGATCACCGGCTTCAACCCGGCCGACATGTACGGCGTCGATCACATCCGCCGCGTGCTCCACATGTATCCAGGTGTCTTCACCGGCATCGGAGAGTTCACGATCCACAAGGAGTTCGTATCGGCGAAGATCGCGGGCGGGCCGGCGAGCCTCACCGACCCGGCGCTCGACCGCATCCTCGACTTCGCCGGCGAAACCGGGCTCGTCGTCATCCTGCACAACGACATCGACATGCCGTTCCCGAAACCCGGGCAGGAGCCGTACTCGGCGCAACAGTTGAAGGCACTGCTGCGACGGCACCCGGAGACGACGGTTATCTGGGCGCACATGGGCCTCGGGCGCATCGTGCATCCCGTAGAGGACATGGCGGGCATCATGTCGCGCGCGCTCGCCGACCCCGAACTCGCGCACGTGTACATCGACCTGTCCTGGACCGCCGCGGCGAAGTACCTCGTGGCGAGCCCCGAGGCGATCGCCATCGCGGCGGACCTCATCAACCGCTACCCCGACCGGTTCCTGTTCGGCACCGACGAGGTGGCGCCGCCGGACCAGGAGGCGTACCTCGCCAATTACCGGCTCTACGAACCCCTGCTCGCGCGTCTCGAAGACGACGCGCGAGGGAAGTTCCTGAAAGCCAACTACGAACGCCTGTTCGACGAGGCTCGCCTTAAAGTGCGCGCCTGGGAAAAGGAGAATGTCGAATGACCATACATAGAAATTCCCGGACGACCACGTCGCTGCTCGTGCTTGCGGCCTCCTTGTCCGGGCCCGCGGCCGTCGCTCAGGACACCGGAACGGAATCAGGCAAGCGCCTCGACCTCTACGGGTTCGCCATGCTCGACATGGGTTACCAGGCCGGCCAGAACGACCCCGACTGGTTCGATGTGCTCAGGCCGACGAAGCTGCCGGCCTTCGAGAACGAGTTCGGCGACGACGGCCACTTCTTCGCCGGCGTACGGCAGAGCCGGCTCGGGGTAAAGGGTTTCCTGCCGACCGCGTCCGGCAAGGAGATCAAGACGATTTTCGAGTTCGAGCTGTTCGGCACCGGGTCGGACGCCGGGCAGACGACCTTCCGGCTGCGCCACGCCTGGGGCGAGTACGGGCAGTGGGGCGCCGGGCAGACGAACAGCGTGTTCATGGACGGCGACGTCTTCCCGAATACGATCGAGTACTGGGGCCCGAACGGGATGGTGTGTTTCCGCAACGTGCAGCTGCGCTGGATGCCGATGCAGGGCGAGAACGAACTCTACATCTCGCTCGAGCGCCCGGGCGCGAGCGGCGATCCCGGCGTGCAGAGCGGCTCGCCCGAGCTCCCCGAGCTCCGGGCGCGCTTCCCGCTGCCGGACCTTGCAGCGCACTACCGCATGAACCGCGACTGGGGGCACTTCCAGATTGCCGGCATCGTACGGCACATGGAGTGGGACGACATCAACCCGGTGCCCTTCGATGCCTCCGGCGACGCCACGGGCTGGGGCGTGAACCTGAGCGGCAGCCTCAAGTTCGGCGCGGACACGCTGCGCCTGCAGCTCGTCGCAGGCGAAGGCGTCCAGAACTACATGAACGACGCGACCGTGGACGTCGGCGCGACCGGCGACGCCGACATCGGCGAAGCACTGCCGATGGTCGGCGTGGTGGCGTTCTACGACCGTACCTGGAGCGACGACTGGACGAGCAGCATCGGCTACTCGATGCTCGACATCGACAACAGCGCCGCCCAGGACCCGTCCGCGTTCGCTACCGGTCACTATGCGGTCGTCAACCTGCTGAATCACTCGGTCGATGGCCTGATGTGGGGTGGCGAACTGCAGTACGGCGAACGTGAGAACAACTCGGACGGCTTCAGCTCCGACGACCTGCGCATCCAGTTTTCCTTCAAATACAACTTCGGCTACAGCTGGGGGAGTGAATAATCATGGCCAACTTCACAAAAAGACTAGTTCTGGTAACCGTGTCGATTACGGCGCTGACAGGCAGTGCCTACGCTCAGTCCGCGAAGGAAATCCAGTCGGCCCTCGATGCAGCCTATGCAAAGTACGGGAACCTTCAGGAAGGTGCGAATGCCGATTACATCCCGGCACTTGCCAAGGTCGACCCGAACATCTACGGCATCGCCCTCGTGACCGCGGACGGCAAGGTCTACACCGCCGGAGACGTCGAATCCGAGGTGTCGATCCAGTCGATCTCGAAGGTTTTCACGCTCGCGAAGGTGCTCGACGAGCAGGGTCCGGAAGCGATCGCGAACACCATCGGCGTGGACGCCACCGGTATGCGCTTCAATTCAATCGTCTCGATCGAGTTGTCGCAAAAAGCCCTCGGCGGCCCCGAGATGAATTCGCTGGTCAACCCGGGCGCCATCGCCACCACGAGCATGGTGAAAGGTACGGACCGCGAGCAGATCTGGAACAGTATCCTTTCGTACTACTCCGATTTCGCCGGCCGGCCACTGTCGGTCAACGAGGAAGTGTTCAAATCGGAGGCGGACACGAACCAGCGCAACCAGGCGATCGGATACCTGATGTACGCGTATGGATACATCAAGGCCGAGCCGATGCGCGCCACCGACATCTACACCGAGCAATGCTCCGTGAGCGTCAATGCGAAGGACCTTGCGACGATGGCGGGCACCCTGGCGAACGCCGGCGAGAACCCGGTGACCGGGAAGCAGGTCATGAAGTCCGAGAACGTGCCGGAGGTGCTGGCGGTGATGGCGACCGCCGGGCTCTACGACGATTCGGGCAAATGGCTGTACCGCACCGGCCTGCCGGGCAAGAGCGGCGTGGGCGGCGGCATCATCGCCGTCTCGCCGGGCAAATTCGGCATCGCGGTGATCTCGCCGCCGCTCGACGAGGCCGGCAACAGCGTACGGGCGCAAAAAGCCATCGCGGACATATCCACCGCCCTCGGCGGCAATCCGTATGCGCCGGAGGATTGACCGGGCATGGATCGGCTCACTTTCGTGCGTGCCGGGAACCCGGCGTACAGCTACACTCCCGGCGTACGGTGAGGACGGGGCCAGGGCGTGAACGCGAAACACGATGTATCAGTTGGCGGCGGCGAGGCTGCCCGCGAGGGCCTGCTGGAGCCGGCATCGGCGAAAATGCCGTCGACCCGGCAACGGCTGTTCCTCCGCTACTTCACCGCGATACTGATCGACCTCACCGTCCTGAACCTGTTCGACGAGTTCTCCGCCAAAGTCACCGTCAGCTCCTTCAGCGTCTCGCTTGCCGCGGCGATTCTGTTGCAGGTGCTCCTGAAGGCGACCCTGGCGGTCGAGCACAGGGTGGCCGCGTACTTCAACGCCCGGCAGGGGAAGGCGGCGCGCGTCATGCGCTTCGTGGCTGCATGGCTCGTACTTTTCGGCTCCAAGTTCGTCATCCTCGAGGCGATCAGCTTCGCATTCGACGGCAAGGTGGTCTTCAGCGGGGCGTTCCACGGCCTGATCACCCTCATCGTGGTCCTGGTCGTGATGCTGCTTGCGGAGGAGATCGTGGTTCGCTTCTATCGCCGGCTCGCCTGAGGGACGTAAGCCCATGCCCGTTCCCCGCAAACCCTCGCCGCTCGCGCTCTTCGCCGTACTGCTCGCCTCGTTGTCCGGCGCCTGCTCGATGCCGGCGCCGGATGCGCGCGACGAAACCTACCGGCTCGCCCTGGTGGCGCTGGCAGGGGACCCGGCCACCCGCATCGCCTTCGAGGACAGCCTGGCGGCGAAACTCGCGGCCAGCCATTACGACGCGGTGGCGAGCCACAAGCTGATACCCGTGGTCGAGGACGTCAGCGGACCGAACGTGGTCTCGCGGCTCGCCGACCAGGGCATCCAGGCCGTCGTCGTCATGCACCCGGCCGCCGTCGGGCCCGGCGCCTCGCTCGAAGCGGTGAAGAACGAGCTGTCCCCGGAGGAATATGCCGACATGCGCGCCTTCGCCAGCCGGATCAGCCCGACGGGCAGCGGGGACGTCGTCGCCGTGGTCCATACCGCCTTCTACATGCTGTCGGGCGACGACGCCGAGCTCCTGTCGTCCGGGGCGGTGTGGCTGGACGAGCCGCCGCTTTCGCGCGAGGATGGCATCGCAAAGCTCGAGGACCTCATCGTCGCCAACATGAACCGGGCGCGGCCGGCCGTGCGCGCCTACCTCGGCCTCCCGCCGTTGTAACCCGGCGGACCGGCACTCCGGCAACAGGCATACCGTGTGACCCCAACAACAAGGAGAACGACGTCCATGAATAAGAAATCCCTGCTTCTGTTACTGGTCTTAGGGCTTGGCGGCGCCGCCGCCGCACAGGACACGCTGCTCGAGTACGTCACGGAGGAATGCCAGGCGGACCTCGACAAGTTCTGCGCCGAGGTGACGCCGGGCGAAGGCCGCCTCATGTATTGCGCGGCAGCCTACCAGGACCAGTTGTCGGGCCAGTGCAAGGGCGCGCTCGCCAACGCGGCGCTGCTCATGGCCGACCTGTCGAACACCATCGCCGTGGTCGCCGAGGCCTGCGAAACCGAGCTGATGACCCATTGCGCGGACGTTGAAGTCGGGGAAGGTCGCGTGCTGCAGTGCCTCGACGACCATGAAGCGGAACTCGGCGCCGAATGCAACGAGGTTCTGGACCAACTGGTAGAGTAGGAGCGGCGGTAACGCCGCGACTGCGACGCGCATTCCGGCCGTGGCTCATACGCGGCTTTTCGGCCGCTCCTGTGCAACTGTAGGAGCGGCGGTAACGCCGCGACCGTGACGCACTCCGGCTCCCAAGCGCTCATCGGCGCCGTGCTGAGCGTACTGTTCGGCCCGTGGGACACGGCGGTCGCTGCGGATTCCGCATCGGTCGACACCCGGCCGCCGGTCGCGCCGGACATCCGCGAGGACGAGACCGAGCTCAAGCTGCAGCGGGGCAACCTCGTCGTCGTTCCGATCCCGATCTCGAACCCCACGCTCGAAACCGGCCTCGTCGCTGGCGCGGCGTGGTTCTACGGCCAGAGCCCCGAACAGGCTGCAGAGCAGCCGGCGTCGCTTACGGCAGCCGCCGGCCTGTATACGAGCAACGACAGCCGCGCCCTCATACTCGGCCAGCAGAACTACTGGAGCGGGAATCGCTGGCGGTTCACGGGCGCCGTCGGTGCCGCCGACCTGAACCTCACGCTGCCGGTGCCCGGCGATTCCGGCCAGGAAACCGAAACCGACTGGCAGGTCGAGGGCGCCTTCGTCTTCGCCAAGGTGGCCCGCAGGTTTGCCGGCGACTGGTACGGCGGCGGGCAGCTGCGCGCCATCGATGCGGACCAGGCCTTCGGCGAGGCGCAGCCGGATGACGGCTTCGACGTCGATGCGAGCATCAACACCGCAGGCATCGGCCTGCTGGTGGAATACGACAACCGGGACATGCCCATCAACAGCTACAGCGGCCGGTACTTCAAGCTCGACGTGCTGTTCAACTACGATGTGCTCGGCGGCGATTCGACCTACCAGAACTACTCGGCTACCCTGCGCGCCTATCGCGAGCTGCGCACGGGGCTCGTGTTCGCCTGGGAGGCCAGGGCCTGCAACCGCTCGGGCCAGGCGCCGCTGTGGGATGCCTGCACGATACCCCTGCGCGGTTTCTCGGCGACGGACTACCTGGGGAAAGTGTCGGCCGCCGGCCAGGCCGAGATACGCTGGCAGGTCTCGCCGCGCTGGGGAGCCGTCGGGTTCGCCGGCGCCGGCTTCACCGCACGCGCGTTCAACGAGCGCGGCGAGGACGACACGATCCCGAGCTACGGCGCCGGCATCCGCTTCATGGTGCTGCCGGCGAAGCGCGTCAACCTGCGCGTCGACTTTGCCCGCTCGAAGGACAGCGACGCAATACACGTCTCGGTCGGCGAAGCGTTCTGACGGTCGCGCCGTTGGAGCTCATGCTTTTCCAGCCGCCCTCAATTCGCGGCGTTACCGCCGCTGCTGTAGGAGCGGCCGTAAGGCCGCGAATGGTTTGCGCTCTCCGGCCGCGGCGATGACGTCACGGCGTCCGGCCGCTCCCCATTCGCGGCGTTACCGCCGCTCCCCAGCTCATGGATTTCCAGCTGCGCCATATTCGAGGTGCTATTTCAGCCACCTTCAATTCGCGGCGTTACCGCCGCTCCTACAGGAGCCTTATGTAGTTGACGCTGAGGGTGCGGTATTTTCCGCCGGCCTCCGTCAGCACGCCGGCGCTGGCCGCGAACTTCAGCGACTGTTTCCGGTCGAGCGCAAATGTGTAGGCGAGGCCGAGGTCGCCATTGCGTTGCCTGTCGTTGCTGGCGGTGCCATCTGTCGACGTGCGCCCGCCGCGGAAAAAGTTCGCGTTGATCGACGCCCAGTCGCCCCGTGCGAAGCGCCGCACGAGGTGAAACTCGGCGGCGTACACCGGGTCCTGTTCCCGCTCGCCGAGCGCGAACTCGTCGTTTTCGCCGAAGAACCAGGCGCCGGCCTCGATTTCCAGGTGCCAGTCCGGCGTGAGCGGCTGGATGTAGCCGAGCTCGGCTTTCGCGGCCCAGCGGTTCGCACCGACATTGACGAGCCGGTCCTCGGCATAGCGACCGGTCGGAGCGACGATTCTCAGGCTCGCCGCGAGGATGGACGGCGGCGCGGCGGCGAGCTCGCGGAATTCGGCCACCGACATCGCCGGGGCGCCCTTCAGGTTCACGGACAGCGTGACGGCCGCGTCGCCGAGCCCGGCCAGCTCGCGCACCCGTTCCTCGCCCTGCACGAGCCCGCGCGCACTGCCCCACGCGTACGGCAGTTCGACGACGACGTTCGACGTGCGACCGAAGAGCGACAGCGTATGGAAGTAGCCGACGACCGCCTTGTTGAGTGAGGATTCCGCGCCGGTCACCGGCAGCGCAGGATCCGTGACGATGTCGCCCCATGAATAGGCGTACACCGCCGTGAGGATGCGCGTTCCCTGCGGGGCCGGCCAGTAGGCTCGCGGCGACAGCTCCTGTGCACCGGCGGCAACGCTCGCGAGGACGAGCAGCAGCCCCGCGACGAGCTTGCCTGCCCGCAAGCCGTCAGGGCGACGGCGTACAGGCCGCGAATACCACCACACTGTGGTCCTCGGTGGCTGACGCAAACGAAGCCTGGCCGCTGGCCTCCGGAATCAGGAGAGTGAACGCGCGCCCGGCCTCGTAGCCGTGCATCAGGAGGTAGCCGTCGCGTCGCTCGGCCGACGCGACCGGCGTGCTGCGGTTTTCGCCGCTCGCCGCGGTGGTCGAGAGTTTCTTCGCGCGGACGTCGACGTTGATGAACTGCGGAATGTTGAGGGCGGTCGGCGGCACCGTCGCGCAGCCGCTGTCCGGGAAGCAGATCGAGGCTTCCAGGGTGCTGCACAGGAGCTGGTCCGCGCCGCTGATGTCGTCGGCGGATGCGCTGAGCGCGGCGAGCGCCGCGAGCGCGGTGCCTAAGGCCCGTTTCTTCATGTTATGCCTCTCCCTGGACGGCCCGTCCCAGCGGGTCCGTCGGCACTAGAAATCGAACTTGAGGTACAGCATTCCGCCCGCGTAGGACCAGTCGACAGCGCCATTCAGCCTGTCGTCATCGAAGCCGAGATCGAAGCGGACGGTATTGAACCCGAGGCCGAGGGACAGCTTCTCGGTCATCGAGTAGTCGACGCCGGCGAAAACGTCGTACAGCGAGCCGTCGAAGGCGTTGTACTCGAAAACGAAAAGCTCGGCGCTGCCGCGCAGGGCCCAGCGTTCGGACATCTGCCACGCGCCACGCAGCCCGAATACCGGCAGCGGCGCGGTGATGTCGTTCTCCTCGCGGTCGAGCAGGCCCAGCGGGCCGGCGAACTGCGTGCCGATGTCCGCGATGTAAAGGCCGGCGCTCGCGCCGAGGAAGGTCCGGCCTTCGTTGTGGAAGATCCAGGTGTAAGCCGCCTTGTATATATTGAGGTCGAGCTTGCCGGTGACTTCCGTGTCGATCGGGTAGACCGTATCGCCGATGGTGATGTCCCGGTCGATGACCTTCACCGCATCCCGGGACAGGTCGAAGGCGCTGACGTCGATGCGGTGGTTGGTCGCGAAGCGCCAGTAGGCATCCACGCGGAAGACCGAGTCCGACCTGTCGAAGCCCAGATCGTCCTCGAGATCCACCTCGGTGCCCGTGTCGGTGGCGGCATCGATGCGGGTGTCGGTGTCCCGGTCGGTGAAGAAGATGCCGAGGCTCACACTGAAAGGCGGCGACTCCTCGGACTGTGCCGCTGCCGCGCCCGAAAGCGACAGCAAAACCGGCGCGAGCAGGCCCCGGACACGTAACCGTCGTCCCTGTGCATATGAATGCTTACCCATGTCTGTCCACCCGGCTTTTTTCGGCACCCGGGCTCTGCGAGCCCGTCGCTCAGTACTTGACGAGATAGTTCTTGGCCTCCAGGCATACGCTGAAGGCTTTCTTGAAATTGTCCATCTGCGCGGCAGTCACCTGCGCATGAGCAACCGCCTCCGACGCGACTTCCGCCTGCGCTTCCTGGCTGGCCCTGCGCGCCGACCGGCGCCCATGGACCAGGCCCGCGGCAGCGCCCCAGGCCGCGCCCTCGCTGGCATCGTCGCTCGCGATCTCGCCGATCAGGGCGCCCGCCGCCGCACCGCCGACGGCGCCCCGGGCGCCCGCACCCTTGCCGGCCTGCTGCGCCTCGGCCATCTTCGCTGCGCTCTCGGCCTCGCTCGCCTCCTCCTGCTTTGCGAGGTCGAACGGGTCCACGCCCGCGTTGCCCACCGCCCACTGGTAGCACTCGGACTCGTCCTTCGACTGCTGGGCCGCGTCCTGCCCGTCGGAGGGGAACGCATAGACCTCGAGCGTCGCCGAAAGGCTCTTCTGTTCCTGGGCCGGCGCAAGGGTCGAAACGGCAATGAGGGCGGCGGTCGCGAGCAGGTTCTTCATTGTTGTCATTCCCGCTGTGGTTGCTGGTGCGATTCTACTGCAGTGTGCCCGAACGGCTGCAACGTCACCAGTTGAAGGTGTAGCCGATCGTGAGGCCGGCAAAGCGGACGTCCAGGTCCAGCGGGCGGCTGCCGCCCTTGCTGCGATCGAGGTCGAGGCCGCGGAAACCGAGCGTCAACGCATTGCCGTTGGCGAAGCGCCGCGCAAACTCCGCGGCCACCTCGAGCGCGAGGTCGGAGCTGCCGGCGCCGACGTTGCCACGGAAGCGAAACGACCACCGGTCACCCAGCGGGTTCTCGACCATGAGGCCGACGAATCCGTCCACCCAGTCGGCCGACCGGTCGACCGGGCCGACAGCCGCCGAGTCCAGGCGCACCTCGAGGTCCCAGTAGCGCGCGCCGCCTTCCAGCCGGAAGCCCTCGGACATCGAGCGGCCGTAACCGGCCTGCATGACCAGGACGTCGACGTCCGCGGCGAACTGCTCGCCGAACGGCCCCCGGGCTTCGTCGTCGTCGAGAGCGAGCGAAACCACGTCCGCGAACAGCGCGTTACGGCCGGACCGACTTTCGAGGCCTACGAGTATGCCGCCCTCCAGGACGTTGACGATATCCCCGAAGTCGGCGGAGTAATCGGCGGTGAGAGACCCGGTGTACACGGCGCCGTCGATACCGGCGGCCCACAGGTACGGCGAAACGGACCAGTGCCGCTCCTCGGCACCGGCGCTGCCGCCCGCGCACGGCAGGACCAGCAGGCACAGTTTGCCAATGGCTCGCATCGCATCTCCATGACGTTGCACTGAACCGGGACCCGGGTCCCGGCAGCGAATATACGTTGGCGGCCCAGCGCCGCATAGTGCGGAATCTACGGACGCGGCACTGCCCGGCCGCGACCATTCGCGGCGTTACCGCCGCTCCTACGGAGGCTGTCGCATTCGCCCGTAGGAGCGGCCGTAAGGCCGCGAATGGTTTGCGCCTTACGGCCGTGACGAAAACGCCGTGGCATCCGGCCACCTTCCATTCGCGGCGTTACCGCCGCTCCTACATAATCGGGGCATGGACGTTGCTGCCGTACATGCAGGGCTCAAGGCGCTCGACCCGCACTACACGGACGCGGACGCGGAGCGATACGCGGCATTGCTCGCGGAACTCGA
>DASUOE010000103.1:0-6658 GCA_036276805.1 Woeseiaceae bacterium
GTGTTCGTCATGATGTCGCTGCTGTTCCGCAATGTGCGCCTCGGCCTGCTCGCAATGGTTCCACTCACGGTCACGATCCTCGGCGTCTACGGTTTCATCGGCTGGGTCGGCAAGGACTACGACATGCCCATCGCCGTGCTCTCGTCGCTGACCCTGGGGCTGTCGGTGGACTTCGCGATCCACTTCATTGAGCGCAGCCGCGCGCTGCTGGCCACGAACGGCTCGTTTGGCGCCGCCATGGGCGCGATGTTCGAGGAGCCAGCCCGCGCAATTGCGCGCAATGCGATCGTCATTGCCATCGGGTTCACACCGTTGTTCTTCGCGCCGCTCGTCCCGTATATCACGGTCGGCGCGTTCATGGCCGCGATCATGGCGCTGTCCGGCCTCACGACCCTCGTGCTGCTGCCCGCGATACTCTCCTGGGCAGGCCCATGGCTGTTCCCGGCCGCCCGCCGTGCCGGGGCGTTCGCCGCGCAAACTGCCTGACGGGAGAAGTCAAATGCGATACCTCACATTTCTTCTGCTGACACTCGTTGTTCACTCCGCGACCCTCGCGGACGACGCACTCTCGGATGCGGAGGCGATCGTCGACCGCGCCAATGCGGCCGCCTACTATGCCGGTGCCGACGGCCGCTCGGAGGTACGGATGATCATCACGGACGCCCAGGGCCGGCAGCAACGGCGGCAGTTCACGGTGCTGCGCCGGGACGTCTCGGAGGGCGGAGACCAGCAGTTCCTCGTCGTCTTCAGCCAGCCTGCCGACGTGCGCGGAACGGTGTTCCTGGTCGACAAGCACATCGAGACCGACGACGACCGCTGGCTGTACCTGCCGGGCCTCGACCTCGTCAAGCGCATCTCGGCCGGCGACAAGCGCACGAGTTTCGTCGGAGCGCACTATTTCTACGAGGACGTGTCGGGACGACGCCCCGCGGACGACACGCACACTCTCGTCGAAACGACCGACGACCATTACGTTCTCGAGCACCGGCCGCGCGACCCGGCGAGCGTCGAGTTCTCGGGCTACACCACCTGGATCGACCGTGAAAACTTTCTGCCCATGAAGATCGAGTACGTGAAGCACGACGGCGGCGAAGTGTTTCGTCGTGTAGAGGTCCTCGAAGTCGAAACCATCGACGGGCATCCTACCGTCACCACGAGCCGGGTCACCGACATCGAGGGCGGCGGCAGGACCGACATGCAGTTCCGCCATATCGCCTACGACATCGGCGTGCCCCCGGACGTGTTCAGCGAGCGCTCGTTGCGCAACCCGCCACGTGAATGGCTGGAGCGGCGGGCCGACTGAGACGACCCGTGATGAAGGGATGTCTCGTTTTCCTGTTGTTGCCGGTCCTCGCGCTGGCACAGGGGGACCCGTCGGCCGATGCCGCGGCGGATGACTCTCGGGGGGATGACGCCCGGGGGAACGACGCCCGGGGGAACGACGCGCGGGGGAACGACGCATGGGAGGAAGATGCCTTCGGGGAGGACGAATGGGAAGACTGGGACGAGGCGGAAGCTGGCTCGCCCTGGACGGGCTTCCTGGAGGCGGGAGCGGGCGTCCGTACGCAGGACGACCCGCTCATCGACGAGGCAGCGACGCTTGGGGAGCTGCGGGGGCGGATTGAGGCAACGTGGCATCCTCGCGCGTTTACGCTCGCACTGAAAGCCGACCTCGGCTACGACGGCATTACCAATGACACAGTTGCCGACGCCCGCGAGCTCACTGCTGCGTTCTCCGTTGCCGGTTCGACCGACGTCAAGGCTGGCCGGCAGGTGCAGACATGGGGCGTCGGCGACCTCGTGTTTCTGAACGACCTGTTCCCGAAAGACTACGATTCCTTTTTCGCCGGCCGCGACGACGAATACCTGAAAGCGCCGGGCGATTCTCTACGGATTTCCCGCTACGGCGCCGCGATAAACGCCGATTTCGTCTGGACGCCGCGCTTCGAGCCGGACGTGTACCTGGCCGGCGAGCGCTTCTCGTTCTTCTCGCCGCTTGCCGGCGGCAACGTCGCACCGGAACCGCCGCTCGCCGCGGTGGAGCCGGAGCAGGATTTCGAGAACGGCGAATTCGCGCTGCGCCTGTTTCGAACGGTCGGCACGGCGGAACTCGCGGGTTATGCCTACCGCGGCTTCTTCAAGCAGCCGACGGCGCTCACCGCGAGCTTCGAGCCGACCTTCGCGCCGATGAGCGCGTGGGGCGCGAGCGTCCGGCGGCCCGTCGGGAGCGGCATCTTTTCCGGCGAGTTCGCCTGGTACGATTCGCGCGACGACGGCAGCGGCAGCGATCCACTGACGCCGAACAGCCAGCTTCGCTATCTCGCGGGCTGGGAGTGGGAAGCACGGCCGAACTTCACGGTAGGGCTGCAATATTACGTCGAGCAGACGCTCGACTACGAGGCGCTCATGGCGAATTCGCCCGCGCCCGCGTTCGAGCCCGACGAGTACCGGCAGGTCGTCACGAACCGGCTCACCTGGCGGCTTGCGCGGGACCGCTACACGCTTTCGCTCTTCAGCTTCTGGTCGCCGTCGGATGACGACTTCTATTTCAGGCCTGCATTCGCTTTCCGACGCGACGACCACTGGCTGCTCGTAGCCGGAGCCAACCTGTTCGGCGGCAGTGAGCCGCAGACCTTCTTCAACCAGCTGCGCAACGGGAGCAACGTGTACGCGCGGCTCCGCTACAGTTACTGACCACAGAGGAGTACAGGTCATGAATCGGCCAATGAGCCTGGAGCACGCAGTTGATGCCTTTGCAGGCATCATGGTATTGGTATCCGTCGTACTGACGGTCTTCGTTCACCCGGGCTTCGTCTGGCTCACGGTGTTCGTGGGAGCGAACCTGTTCCAGCAGGCATTTACGGGGTTCTGCCCGGCGGCAATCGTCATACGCAAGGTGTTCGGCCTGCAGCCGGCCTGCCAGCGGGCATAAGCCAGGTACCGGACGAGTACTTGGAGGACCACCGCGGGGCACAGGGAAAATGCCGGATACGCTGCTGTTGTCGCGCTTGCAGTTTGCCGCGAACATCAGCTTTCACATCCTGTTTCCGATGATCACCATCGCGCTGGCGTGGGTGCTGCTGTTCTTCAAGCTGCGCTTCAACCGCACGCGCGACGAAAAGTGGATGAATGCGTACCGGCTGTGGGTGAAGGTGTTCGCCCTGTCGTTTGCGCTCGGCGTCGTGAGCGGCGTCACCATGAGCTTCCAGTTCGGCACGAACTGGCCGGGCTACATGGAGACCGTCGGCAACATCGCGGGTCCGCTGCTCGCCTACGAGGTGCTGACGGCGTTCTTCCTGGAGGCGACCTTTCTCGGCATCATGCTGTTCGGCTTTCGTCGAGTCAGCAACGGCGTGCACACCCTGGCAACGCTGCTGGTCGCCGTTGGCACGACCATCTCTGCTTTCTGGATCCTGGCGCTGAACTCCTGGATGCAGACGCCCGCCGGTTTCGAGATGCGCGGCGGCGTGGCGCACGCGACCAGCTGGTTCGACATCGTCTTCAACCCGTCCTTCGTCTATCGCTTCACGCACACGACGACGGCATCGTTCCTGACCGTCGCCTTCCTGCTTGCGGGACTGTCTGCGTACCGGTTGCAGCGCGGCGACGACACGCCGGCCGTGCGGACGACGCTGGCAGTGGGCGTGCACCTCGCCGCGATACTCGCCCCGCTGCAGATCGTCATCGGGGACCTGCACGGGCTCAACACGCTCGAGCACCAGCCCGCAAAAATCGCGGCGATCGAGGGCTTGTGGGAGACGCGCGCCGCTGCGCCCCTGGTCCTGTTCGGGCTGCCGGACGAGGCGGCGCGCACGAACCGCTACGCCGTCGAAGTCCCTGGCGTCGCATCGCTGATCCTGCGCCACGACAGGGCGGCGGAGCTCCAGGGTCTCGACGCGTTCCCCGGCGTGCACCCGCCGGTGGCGCCCGTGTTCTGGGCTTTCCGCGTCATGGTCGGCATGGGGCTCGCAATGGTCGCCGTCTCCTGGTGCACGGCCTGGGTGCTGCGCCGCCGGCCTGTGCCGCCGCGGCCGCTCCTCCGGCTGCTCACCGGCTTCACGTTCGCGGGGTGGGTCGCTGTCCTCGCCGGCTGGTACACGACCGAGATCGGGCGGCAGCCGTATCTCGTGACGGGTGTGTTGCGCACCGCGGATGCCGTGACCGGCGTGGCAGCCGGCAACGTCGCCTTCACGCTCGCGATGTACCTGCTGCTGTACCTGTTCCTGGTTTCCGCGTACGTCTCCGTCGTGTTCTATCTCGCGCGCCAGGCCGGTGAACCGAAGACCAAGGCGTCGCGGCCCGCGGCGCACGGCCCCGGCGTTATCAACAAACCGGTGGCGGCGACGCTCGAGAATCCCGATGCCTGAAACGCTTCCCGACCTCGCGACGCCGGCAGGCTGGCTGCCGATGGTTTTCATGCTGATCATGGGCATCGCCATCCTCGCGTACGTGCTGCTGGACGGCTACGACCTCGGCGTCGGCATGCTCCTGCTGCTCGCGGACGATGCCGACAAAAACCGCATGATCGCGTCGATCGGGCCCTTCTGGGACGCGAACGAAACCTGGCTCGTGCTCGGCATCGGCATCCTGCTCGTCGCATTTCCCGTCGCGCACGGCGTGATCCTCGGCGCGCTGTACCTGCCGGTCGCGCTCATGCTTCTCGGGCTGATACTGCGTGGCGTCGCGTTCGATTTTCGCGTGAAGGCGAAGGACGAGCACCGCACCGCGTGGGACCGGTCGTTCTTCGCCGGGTCGCTGATCGCCGCGCTCGCGCAGGGCTACATGCTGGGGCGTGTGGTCACCGGGTTCGCAGCCGACACCTGGAGCTTCGCCTTCGCAATACTGATCGGCTTCTGTCTCGCGTCCGGCTACGTCGTGCTCGGCGCCACCTGGCTCGTCATCAAGACGACCGCCGCGCTGCAGCGGCACGCCATCGACTGGGCTCGCCGGGCGATCGTCCTGCTCGCCATCGGCATCGCCGCCGTATCGGTGGCGACGCCGCTCGTGAGCCGGCAGGTCTTCGAGAAATGGTTCGCGCTGGAACAGCTCATGGTGCTGTGGCCCATCCCGGCGATGACGGCCGGCATGTTCTTCATCGCGTACCGATCGCTCGGCCGGCTGCCGGTACGCCTCGATGCCGACAATCCCTACGGCGACTGGGTGCCCTTCGCGGCGACGGTCGTCATCTTCATGCTGGCATTTCACGGCCTCGCCTACAGCCTCTATCCGTGGCTGGTGCTCGACCGTATGACGATCTGGGACGCCGCCGCGGCGCCGGAGTCGCTGACGGTGATCCTCGTCGGCACGGCATTCGTCCTGCCGGTCATCATCGGGTATTCGGCCTACGCCTACCGGGTCTTCGGCGGCAAGGCCGTGGACCTCGAGTACTACTGAGGCGGCAGTTCGGATTGCGGCGGGGGAGGCCGGATGCCGTGCTACGAGCCCTCGTCCGGCCCGGCAGCGCGCCGGCCGCGCACGAGGCGCACGAACCGCTGGCCGAGGCTCGTCCGCGAGCCCCGGTCTCGTGGCCTGCGCGGCTCGACCGGAGTGCCGAGCGTGGCCTCGGCAGCGGCCCGCCATGCCGCAACCGCCGCATCGGCGCCGTCGACGCCGGTCTCCGTGCAGTGCCGCGCGAGTTCCTCGGCTGCGCGAGCGCGCTCCTCCGCCGTCATCATGATGCGCGGACGCACGCGCTCGACGTCCAGCGGCTTGTGCCGGCCGAGGTGACTGATGAGCCGGATACGGTCGAATTCGTGACGCAGCGCGAGGTTGCACAGCCGTTTCAGCGCGGCGTCGCGGCCGGCGAGATCCCGGCCGCGCGCAATCTCGAGATTCACGAGCTCGGCGCCGAGCACCCAGTTGGCGTCCCGGTGCCGGAAGTCGCCGCCGTAGACCATCGCGGCCTCGTAGCCTATGACGCGAATGAAATCGTTCAGGAGCTGAAGTGCGCGGCGCTGCAGCAGGCGCTCCCCGAGCGCCTTTGCGCCGTGCGTCGTCAGCTTGCCGGCCGCCCACGCGGCGCCCACGGTTACGGGATTCATCCCGAGAGCAAGCCGCGCCACCTGCAGGGCATTCAGCCCCTGCTCGAGATAGGGCCGGAATGCCTTGTAGGTGCCGTAGTATGACGCGCCGCGGCGGATCAGGCGGTACAGCGTCGCGGTGTTGTAGGATTTGAGATTGATCGGCAGGCCGTCGACGACGACGAGCAGGTGCAGCGCCATGCTGCTCAGGCTCTTCGCGATCAGTTCGATCTCGGTCTCGAGCAGGGGATCGCGCGACTCCGGCCGGTAAAGCCGCGCGACGTCTTCGATGAAGGAGCGGATGTCCGCGAGGATTAAGGGTGTGTTGACGCCCTCGTCGGCGGCGTAGCGGTTCTTCAGCACGCGGTTGAATGCCCGCTGGCTTTCCGCCTCGATCAGTGCGACGAGCCGGCGATCCTTGTCGACGAAGCGGGCGAGTTCGTCGTCCGTGAACTCCGCCTGCACGAGGTCGAGCGTATCGGTGTTCGCAAGCTGCACGCGCATCTGCCGCGCGAGCTGCAATTCGCGCACTTCGAGCCGCCGCTCCTGGTCGATGAGGGCCTCGAGGCGGAAGGCGAGGCGCTCCGCTTCGGACAGCCTGTGCGGTTCGTCCGGGTACCGCCACGGGGGACGGTAAC
>DASUOE010000104.1:0-2310 GCA_036276805.1 Woeseiaceae bacterium
CCTGCTGGCAGGCTCGAAGCCTGAGGCTGGGTTGCGTCCGAACATCCAGTGATGGACCCGTGCTGGGTGGCAGACGTGTCGAGCGTGCCTGTGCACGCGTCTTACGGAGGTTAAATCCCGTCCTTATCTCATGCGCGCCTGTCCTTGACTCTTGTGTGCACGCTTAACTCTGGTATGTGCCTGTCGCTGACTCTGACTCTGACTCGGGTATGTGCCTGTCCCTGACTCTCGAGGCAGTTCCGTGCGCGCGGGCAGTTCGAGCTGCGCGGGCAGATGATCGTCGCGTCGCCGCGCGCGCCGGCGGCGATCCAGCCGATATTCAGCACGCGCCCGATCGCTTCGAGCTGTCTGCGCGCACCCGCAGGAACCGGCGCGGCACCGCCGCCCGCGTTGCAGGCGTCCTCGACGGCGGCGATGGTTGCGGCGGCGTCGATCCCCTGGGCCGCGAGTGCGGGGGCGAGATCGACGCCGACGCACAGCACGTACGGGTTGCCAGCGGCATCACGGCTGCGGATCGACTGGCAACAGTACAAGCGGCTGTCGTCGCCGTTTCTCAAGACGGAGATCTGCGACGCCGGCTGCGTCGCGCGCGAATTCAGCATCCGGAACACGGCCCAGTGCCGGCACGGGTCCGTGAGCGCCGTCATATTGCCCCATGGCAGCGGGATGCCGTTGCCGCGATACACGGCACGCAGGCGGCCGGGCGGATAGGCGTCGAAGTAATGCCAGTGCGCGTACGGGCTGACGCTCGGCATCCGCCGCATCGTCAGCGCGGTCGTGAGTTCGACGGCCTCGCCTGCATTGATCGCGTACGCGTGCTTCGCGAGGAAGCGTCGGAACGGCGTCTTCGGCGCCAGGAGGGCAGCGGCGACGTAGCTGCACTCGAAGTCCCGCCATGCGTACAGGATGTCGCGCGCGCCGACGTCCGCCGGTTCCGCCTGGGCGGCAGTCGCCGCGCCGCCGGACAGCTGGGGCGAGCGCGCGCCGTCGCCGTCGTGGAGGACCTTATGCGCAATGTGGTTCGCGAGGTCGAACTTGAGCCTTGCGGGCATCGCCTGCAGCGCGCGATTCAGGTACACACGGTTCGGCGGCTCGTAGTAAGAGCGCAGGATCGTGCGCCGGGGCCCACCGTCGCCGCGCCGCTCGTCAAACGCCGGCTCGTCGAACCAGTCGATGCGCAAATCGACGCGGCGCGCGATCGCGGCGAGGTCGTCGAACTCGAGCGGGAAGCGCTTGCCGCCGACCGACTCCGCGGTGCGCTCGAGGTCGGGAAACCGGTTCCGGTTCGATTCCTGGCGGGCGCGGATAAGGAGGTGCGCGAACTGCCGCCCCGTGGTGCCTGTCTGGGCAAGGAGTTCCGGGATCGCGAGCTGCAGCAGGGCCGGCTGGAACAGGAAACCGGGCTCGAACGGCATGCCGGCCACGGGCGCGGTGTCCGGCGCGGTATTCACGCTTTCGCCGTCGAGCATCTCGTCCATGAACCAGGCGACGTCCTTCTGGAAGATCTCGGCGAGGAGTTCGAGGACGACGGCGGACGGGACGCGGCGGCCGTTCTCGATCATCGACAGGTAGGACACCGACGGCCCGGCCCGCGGGTCGAGCTGCAGGCAGCGCATGGACAGGTCCTCGAGCGTGAGACCGTTGCGCTTGCGCAGCTTGCGGATCTTGGTGCCGACGAAGTGTGCCTTGCGGCGTATGCCGGCGCGCGTGCTGCTCATGATCACCGAATCCTCCCGGCCGCTGGCGACGCCCGGCCGGTGTGAAATTAACAGTGTGAAATTTCTACTGTGAAATTTGTCCGCTGCTGGAAGTAGCATCATAGCCTGTCGCACGGGCGCTTTGCCGCCCGATTTGTCCAGGACCGAGGACGCCGCCATGCCAGCACCTGCACTCGCCACCGAACGCCCCGCTCCCGGCCTGCCGACGCCGGACTCCGCAACGCCTTGCGCCGCGGTTCTCGACCGGCTGTTACCGCTCCGGGCCGGGAGCCATCGCGACGCCGTCGCGCTCGCCGTCGACGTGCCGCTGCGCTACGCCGAATGCTTCGCCGAACTCGCCGAGGGGACGCGCGTGCGCCTCCGTCACCGCACGCAACTACTGGGCTGGTCCGGGCCCGAGGACCGCCGCGAGTTCTGGTTTCGGGCCGGCGAGGGCCTGCTCCGCATCCGCACGGCCGGGCGCCGGGTCGTCGAACTGCACGTGTTCGCGGGCTACCGCTCTTGTACCGCCCGCTCCGCGGCAGACGCCGGCGTGCAGGCGCCCGACGGCCCCATGCACCGGGTCATCGGCATCGATGGCGCGCTCCTGTTC
>DASUOE010000105.1:0-2931 GCA_036276805.1 Woeseiaceae bacterium
CCGCGGCAGTCTCGAAGCGTCGATGGACCTCAAGCGGAACTCGAGCGGCGTCGTCGACGCCATCACCGCCGAGGACATCGGCGATTTCCCCGACACCAACCTCGCGGAGTCGCTGCAGCGCATCACCGGCGTATCGATCGACCGTGAGCGCGGCGAAGGCGCACGGGTAACGGTCCGCGGCTTCGGGCCGGACTTCAACCTGGTGCTGCTCAACGGCCGGCAGTTGCCGACGACGAGCGGCCTGAACCGCTCGTTCGATTTCGCGAACCTCGCCTCCGAGGGCATTTCGGCGGTCGAGGTCTACAAGACCGGCCAGGCGGACGTCCCGACCGGCGGCATCGGCAGCACGATCAACATCCGCAGCACCCGGCCGCTCGACAACCCGGGCTTGCACGCCACGGTGGCGGCGGGCGGAATGTACGACGATTCGCGCACGAAGCTCGACGATGCGAGCTTCACGCCCGAACTCTCGGCGCTGTTCTCCAACACGTTCATGGACGAGAAGGTCGGCGTATCGCTGACCGCGATCTACCAGGATCGCGAGAGCGGCGCGGCCACTGCCAGTGTCAACGGCTGGCGCACGTTCAACGGCAACGTCAACAACTGCTGGTGCGGCATTGGCGTATCGGAGTGGGGCGGCATCCCGCCGGCGGGCGATCCCAACCAGGAGAACCGGCCGGACGACAGCGACATCTACTCGGTGCCGCAGGTCATCGGCTACGAACTGGCCGACTACGATCGCACGCGGCTGAACGGCCAGCTCACCCTGCAGTTTCGGCCGGTGGAGGCGATCACCGCCACGCTCGACTACACGTACGCCGAATTCGAACTCGACCGCACCTACAACAATCTCTCCGCCTGGTTCAACTTCGGCGGCCAGGAGACGGTGTGGACCGACGGCCCGCAGGCGTCGCCGCTCGAATACACCGAGAACTCCGTCAATTCCGACTTCGCCATGGGCGCCGGCCAGGATTCGTTCCGCAACGAACTCGGCTCCGCGGGCCTGAACCTGTTGTGGGACGTCAGCGACCAGCTGAGTTTCGAGCTGGACTATCACAGCTCGACCGCCCGGAACGAGCCGAACAGCTATTACGGAAATTCCGCGACCCTGGCCATCTCCGCCTTCTCGCGCGACCGGACCTCCGGCTACTTCGGCCAGGAACTGCCGATCCTCGAACTCGGGCTGAATAACCCCCTGACCCCCGACGACATGATCGTCACCGGCAGCGTCTTTGCCTGGAACGAATCCGAGATGGACATCGACCAGGCGACGCTCGGCGGCAACTTCGCGTTCGACTCGGGCTTCATCGAGAGCATCGACTTCGGGGTACAGCTGACGGAAGTGGACAACCGCGCGGCGAGTTCCGTGACGCAGCGCGACGCCTGGGGCGGCGTGACGCAGCCGGGCGCCATCGCGGACCTCATGATCCCGGCGAACACCAACGGTGCGTTCGACGAGTTCGCAGGCTCCGGAGACCCGCGGCTGCAGACCGAGTTCTTCACCTTCGACATGGTCGAGCTGATCAACCGCACCGAGGAACTGATCGCCTCCGGCGACGCGGTCCTCGTGGCGCCGGGCAGCGGCGACTTCGGGCCCTGCGGCACCGGCCTGTGCGCGACGCCGAACTTCACCGCGGACCGGCGCACGACCGAGGACTCACAGGCCGTCTATGCACAGGTGAACATGGGCACGGAGTTGCTCGACCGTCCCATACACATGCGCCTGGGCGTCCGCTACGAAACCACCGACGTCGAGTCGACCGCCCTGTCGCCGAACTACACGGAGCTCAACTGGAACGCGGGCAACGAGCTCCAGCTCGTGTCCGAGGGTTCTACCTTCACCGAGCTCGAAGGCGACTACGACTACTGGCTGCCGAACTTCGATCTCGCCATGGACGTCACCGACGAGCTGATCGGGCGCATGTCGCTTAGCCGGACGATGACCCGGCCGAATTACACGGACATCCAGGGCGGCGTCACGTTCAACTCGCCGGTGCGCATCGACGGCGGCACCGGCAACCGCGGCAACCCGGCGCTCCTGCCGTTCATTTCCGACAATCTCGACCTGTCTCTCGAGTGGTATTACGGCGATGCCAGTTACGCCGCGGTCGGCTACTTCCACAAGGACGTCGAGAACTTCATCGGCACATCCTCGGTCATTGAAGTGGCCGACGATATCCCGCACGCGGCGCTCGGCCCCCTGGGCGACGAAGCGCGGGCGGCAACCGGTGCGTCCGACGGCGGCACGCTGTACACCTGGATCCTGCAGAACCGGCCCGATGCCGAGGGCGTGGACGAGGTGAATGGCGTCATAGCCGGCGTTCCCGGCCGCGACCCGGGCACGCCGTTCAACCTGACGATCCCGGTCAACATCGAGGAAGCGACGATGGACGGCTGGGAGCTGGTCGTGCAGCACACCTTCGGCGACAGCGGCTTCGGCGTCATCGCCAATGCGACATTCGTCGAGGCCGACGTCGGGTATGACAACCTGAGCCTCGAGCAGCAATTCGTACTGTTCGGCCTGAGCGACAGCGCCAACCTGATCGCGTTCTACGAGAAAAACGATATCGGCGTCCGCATCGCGTACAACTGGCGTGACGATTTCCTCGCCGGGACGGGGCAGCCGAACGTCGGCTCCGGCCCGCCGTACCACACGTCGGATTACGAGCAGTGGGACCTGAACGCAAGTTACTGGTTCGGCGACGACCTGCAGCTGTTCTTCGACGTCCTCAACCTGACGAACGAGACGGCGCACACCTACGGCCGCGCCGAGATGCAGACGCTGCTGGCGATCCAGCAGGGCACGCGCTACAACGTCGGCTTCCGGTACAACTTCGGCGATTGATCCCCCGCCGGTCGGCGAGCCGCCCCTCCGTTCCGCGAGGGGCGGCTCCTGTTGCCGCCGGGCGCCCCGTCCCTCAAGGGACGTCG
>DASUOE010000106.1:0-12741 GCA_036276805.1 Woeseiaceae bacterium
GACGACGAGGTCGAAGTTGTAGCCGCCGAAGGCTTTCCACGCAAAATCGTCCTCGTCGAAATCGGTGCCGTCCTCGAACTCCAGGTCGGTACCCGCATTACCGACGCTGCCGCCGATGTAGAAGCCCGAATCGGCGTGTGCCGCACCGAGCGGCAGTACGAGAACAGCCGCCATGCAGGCGAGCGCCAGGCGGGGCTTTTGAAGCACCTGTTCAATTTGTTTGGTCATGTCGACTCCTTGTCAACGCTGTTGATGCAGTCGTTGGTTGGATCGAAGCATGCCGCAAATCAGCACACGCGACCATCGCAATATTGTAACAACGCGTGGTTCGGCGGGGTGTTCGCTGCGATCGTGCGCGGCGTCAGTCAGGTACTATTCGTGGCGGGGTGGGTTCACGGTCTGCGGCGGTCGGTTCGCGGCACTGCCGCCCCGTGGGCGAGGTCGGGATGATGAACGGGAACAAGAACGACAATCACCCGGGATCGGCGGCTGCCGTGCTGCACCGCTGGCGGCACGCGATCGCCGGCGTGGTCTTCGTCGTACTCGCCTGGTCGCTCGCGGGCTACGTCGTGGCGCCATGGCTCTTGCACAAGCAGGCAGTCGAATTCGTGCGCACCGAGTATGGCGCGAACCTCGGGCTCGACGCCGTCCGCATCAATCCCTGGGTACTGAGCCTCACGATCGACGGGCTCACGCTCGACGACCCGGCCGGCGAACCGGTGGCGACGGCCAATCGTGTATTCGTCAATATGCAGTTGAGTTCGTTGTTCAGGCGGGCCCTGACGTTTGCGGAATTTCGTATCGACGCGCCGATGCTGTACGTGATGCGTGCGCGCTCGGGCGAGCTGAACCTCGCATTCCTGCTCGACGCCGATGATGCGGCGACGCCGTCGGAGGAGGGCGCGGACGGCCTGCCGCGCATACTCGTGTTCGACTTCGCGATCAACGACAGTGTGTTCGACTGGGACGACCGCGTGCCGGAGGAGGCCGTCGTGACGCGATTCGGTCCCGTAAACGTGCAGGTGCGCGAATTGAACACCCTGCCGCAGCGTTCGGGAGAGCAATCCGTCGTGATCACGACAGAGAGCAGCGGCACCTTGAGCTGGACCGGGAACCTGCAGCTCAATCCACTGTTGTCCGAGGGGCGCGCGACGATTTCCGGCGCGCATTTCTCGCTGCCGTCACGGTACCTGCAGCAGCTTACCGGGTTTAGTTTTCCGGCGGGCGAAACCGAGGTGGCGCTCAGCTACGGCGTACGGCTCGACGACCAGGGCGTGCTGCGGGCGACGATCGAGGATCTCGACTTCGCGTTCACGGCGGTCACAATGCGCAAATCCGACCCGGGTGAGCCGTTCACCGGCGGGTTGGATCGCGAGGTCCTGGCACTGCCGCTCTTGCGCGTCGACGACGCCAGCGTGCATTGGCCGGAGCGCACCGTGCGCGTCCCCGCCGTCGCCGTCGACGACGCAGTGCTGCACGTGTACCGCGACGCCGGGGGCCGTACGAACTGGCTGCCGGAAGCGACTGCCACCGACGGAGGCGAAGCGTCGGCCGCGCCGGCGTCGAGCGGCGGCGCGGCGGAGTGGGACGTTCTGGTCGACCGTATCGACGTCCGCCGCCTGGCTTTGGGCTTCGAGGATCACAGCGTCGAGCCATACGCCGACGTCGGCCTCGAGTCGCTCGACCTCGTCATCACCGGGGTCAGCAATCGCAGCGGCGCACGCTTTCCGCTGGAGGCCACGATGCTGACGCGGGGCGGCGGCACCGTTGCCATCGCCGGCGAAGCGGCCGTCCTGCCGGCTACGGAGATCGAGTGGCAGGTGACGGGCGACGGCCTCGTCCTCGCGAACGTGCATCCGTATCTGCAGCCGCTGGCAGATGTGAACCTCGATTCCGGCACGCTCGCGTTCTCCCTGTCGGTCGCGAGCGGCCCCGAGCAACCCATGCACCTCGCTGGCGATGCGCGCATCGATGACTTCCTCATTACCGAGACCGACGAGGGCAGCGAACTCGGGAGCTGGCGGCAACTGGACCTCCGCGGCCTCGACCTTGACCTGGCCGAGCGTTCCCTCGCGATCGCCGAGGTGGCGTTCGCCGCGGCCTATGCGGACATCTTCATCGCCGAGGACGGCAGCGTGAATCTCGGGCGTGTAGAAAAGGGCCAACAGGCGCCGCCGGCCGGGAATCCACCGGCAGCGCCGCCACCGGTGCGGGACGTCCAGGCCGGGGCAGAGGAACAGCCGCTCGCGATCCGCATCGGCCGCGTGACGTTCACGAATTCCGGTGCGGATTTCGCCGACGAGTCCCTGCCGCTGCCGTTCGCCGCACGTATTGCAGAACTCGGCGGCGACATTTCGACGATTGCGTCCGACAGCCGGCAGGCGTCCGCCATTGCACTCGAAGGCAAGGTCGACGAACACGGATTCGTGCGCGTTTCAGGCACCGTCACGCCGCTCGACCCGGCGCTCAATACCGATATGCGGGTAGTATTCGAAAACGTCGACATGCCGAAGTTCTCCGCGTACTCGGTCCCGTTTGCAGGCCGCAAGATCGCGAGCGGCCGCCTGGACCTGGATCTCGGCTACCAGGTGCACGACCGTAAACTCGCAGGAGAAAACGGCATCGTGCTGCACGATTTCGAACTGGGGGAAAAGGTCGAGCATCCGGGCGCCATGAGCCTGCCGCTCGGCCTCGCCGTCGCGCTGCTGAAAGACCCCGACGGGACGATCGACGTCGACCTGCCGGTCCGCGGCGACCTCGACGACCCGGAGTTCCGCTATGGCGGTGTGATACTGAAAGCGCTCGCCAACCTCATCGTCAAGATCGTCGCCTCGCCGTTCGCGCTGCTCGGCAACCTGATAGGCGTGGAAGCCGACGAGATTTCGCACGTCGATTTCATCGCCGGACGTGCCGACCTGACGCCGCCGGAGCGGGAACGGGTCGCCAAGCTCGTGGAAGCGCTGAAACTGCGGCCCCAGCTCGCGCTGGAATTGCCGGGAACGTTCAACCAGGAGATCGACGGACTCGCGCTGCGCCAGGCGGCGGTAATGGCTCGCGTCGAGGAGCAGCTTGCCGCGGGTGCCGGCGACACCGCCGGGTTCGCGGAGGCGCGTACCCGCGTCCTCGAGGCGCTGTACCTTGAAAGCGAAGGCGCGGCGGATGCGGCCGCGCTCGAGGAAGTCAAGCGACAATACACCGTAGTGCCGGATGCCGATGAAGACGCCAATGGTGCTGCGGCGCTCGACACGCTGGCTTACGCCGCGGAACTGGAGCGGCGGCTTGTCGCCGCGGCGACGGTCGCGGATTCGGAGCTCACGGCGCTCGCGGATGCACGCGCCGCGGGCGTGCGCGCCGCCGTTCTCGAGATCGACCCGGCACTCGCGAACCGCGTCGTCATCGGCGAGTCGCAAGGCGTGAGCGAAGGCGAGGAAGCCGCGATTCCCATGGCGGTCGTGCTCACGGCCGGGGCGGAATAGCGGGACAGCGCCGCGCCAACCGACGACGCCGTGCGCTGCGCGCGCCGCCTCAATACCAGCGGCTGGTGCCGACGCTCATGTAGCCGTGGCTGCCGACGGGAACGCCGACGCTCAGGCCGACGCCCACGTTGCCGGAGCAGCCGCCGAGGAGGAGCGCGGCCGCGAGCAGCCCGGCGAACGCCATTCGTTTTACTGGTCGACGCATATCCGACTTCTTCCTTTGCATGTCTTTACCGATCGTTCGCTGCCACGGGCCACTGCTGCAGGACGAGCACGGCGCCGGACGGGTCCGTCACCACGGCCATCGTACCCTCGCGCAGTTCCGGCGACGGCGCGGCGACAACCCTGCCGCCGAGCGCTTCGACGCGCGCGACGGCAGCTGCGGGATCTGTGACGCCGAAATAGGTGAGCCATACCGGCTTCCAGTCGGCGACCGGTTTTGCAAGGATCCCGGCGCGCTCGCCGCCGCTCGCGTGCAGCAGGATGTAATCGCCGCCCCGCCGCTCGATCTCGCGGGCCTGGTAGCCGAACACACGTTCGTAGAAACGCGCGGCCTCGGCGGGATCGTCGGCCAGGAGTTCGTTCCACACGACGCGGTTGACGGCCCCGGCGGTCGTCGCGTCATCCGGATCGCCGAACGAGCTGCGCGCGAGCCCCAGTACTGCCCCTTCTTCGTCGGTGATGGCCGCGACCCGCCCCAGAGGCACGTCGCGGGGTGCGACGAGAACGGTGCCCCCCGCATCCGTGACGCGCGCCGTGGCACTGTCGACATTGCTGACGGACACGTAAGGCAGCCAGCGCGAGACGTTGCTGCCCGCGGAGCGCCGCGCCTGCAACAGGCCGGCGACGTAGATGTTGCCGTCGCGCGCCACCAGGTATCCCTGGCCGGCCGCGCCCCGCGCGGGTTCGAGCGTCCAGCCGAAGAGGCCGCTATAGAAGCGGCTCGCCGCCTCGAGGTCTTCGGTGATGAGGTCGTGCCACACCGCCTTGCCGAGCAGAGGTTCGTCCGCAAAGGTCATGTCGCCGAGATCCGGCGGTGCGGCGGCGCACGAGCCCAGGCAGGCGGCTGTCAGCAATGCGAACGCGGTACGCAGCGCGGCCATGGCGCGTTTCTCCTGATCCGGGTATTCCGTCGGAGTATACGCAGTGCATCGGGGCAGCGGCAGCGTCCCGCGATGTTTACCGGCCGGTCCGCGTCGGGGGTCTCCCGGGCCGGGTTTCGCCCGTCCCGGACGGCGCGCATAATGGCGGCCTGCGGCGATGCCGTCCACGCCCGCGCGGCCGGTTTCGAGCCGCGCACGCCGGGCCGGAAAACTTTCTTCGAACGGAACCTTCCATGCATTCAAGCGTCCTGCGCCGGCCGGTATGGCGCCTTTGCCTGCCGCTGATCTTGCTGCTCTCGGCCTGTGCCGCATTGAGGCCCGGTTACGAGACGCCGACCGTCACGGTCAGTTCGTTCCGCGCACTGCCCTCGGCGGGCGCCGTGCCGAATTTCGAAATCGGGCTCGAGGTGCTGAACCCGAACCGCGACCCGCTCGAGCTCGCCGGCATCTCCTACACCGTGAGCCTCGACGGGCACGACATCATCAAGGGTGTCGGCAACGACCTGCCGGTGATCGAGGGCTACGGAACGGGCAGGGTGACGCTGACCGCGACGGCCAACCTGCTGGCCGGGGTCGGGTTGTTCACCGACATGATGCGAGGGCCGAAGGACAGTTTCGAGTACCGCCTGCGCGCCAGGCTGGACCCGGGCGGTTTCCGCCCGTCCATACGCGTCGAGGAATCCGGCACGCTTTCTGCCGGGACGTTCGAGCGGCACGTCCAGTAGGCGAGAGCGAAGGACGACGGGTAGCGGCGTGAGTGGCGTGAGTGGCGCCGGTGCCGGCGAGCGGCTACTCTGGACGAAGCACGGAACCCGGGACGGCCGCCGCGGTCGTCTGTAGCCCGTGTTCTCATCGACTGCCGGAGCAAGCATGTTCCTCACAGCCAGGCCGGGGCGCCCCTTGGGAGGCTGCCTCGCGGCACGATTCGCAAGCGTACTTGCCGCGGCCGCCGCGCTCGCAGGATGCGCCGCCTCTGCGTCCGGGCCGGCATGGCCCGCCGCCGGCAGCGAATCGCACCTGCGGGCGGCGGATGAGCGGCGCATCGACACCTGCACCGACGCACTCGACGCGCCGCGACACGCGGCCGTCGGCGCACTCGACGCCGCGCGCATCGATCTCGTCAACTGGAACATCAAGAAGAAAAGCATTCCCACCTGGCGCGAGGACTACAGCCGCCTGACGCGCGGGACCGAACTCATCCTGATCCAGGAGGCGGCGTTGCGCGCCGACACGATCGTCGCGCTGCCGGCCGTGCCGCACTGGTCCTTCGCACCCGGCTACCGGGCGGACGGTGCGGTGACCGGTGTGCTCACCCTGTCGAGCGTCGAGCCGCTGACCCGCTGCAGCTTCGTCACGACCGAGCCGGTGCTGCGTACGCCCAAGGCGACGAGCATTACCCAGTTTCGCCTCGCAGGCCGCCCGGATACGCTCCTCGTCATCAACGTGCATGCGGTAAATTTCTCTTTTGGGTTAGGTGCTTACAAGCGACAGTTCGAGCAGATTGCAGGTGTACTTGAGGACCATGAAGGACCCGTGATCCTCTCGGGCGACCTCAACACATGGCGGGCGGGGCGTATGCACGCCGTCGACGCCCTGGCAGCGGCGTACGGCCTCGAGGCTCTCGCGTTCGGCGACGCACTCGCCGACGACCACCGCAGCCGTTTCTTCGGCAGGCCGCTCGATCACATCTATGTCAGGGGGCTCGAGCCGGTGTCGGCCCACATTTCCGACGTGTCCTCTTCCGATCACAACCCGCTTTCCGTAACCTTCGCGTTGTGAGCGGTCGACGACACGAGCAACCGGTTCCGGCACGCAGCGTCGCGCGGCGCCTGCGCCTCGCGTTCATCCTGCTGGCGGGCACGGCCATCGCGGAAGGCGCGGATCGCCCGGCGCCGGCGATGGACGAGGAGATCGACTTTCTCGTCGCCGCCGTTGCGGGCAGCGACTGCACGTTCATCCGCAATGGCCGCGAACACGATGCCGGTGCGGCGAGCAAGCACCTGCAGATGAAGCGCGAGCGCGGCCGGCGGCACTACGATTCGACGGAAGAATTCATCGACCGCATCGCGAGCAAGAGTTCCTGGAGCGGCCGCGACTATCTCATCCGTTGCGATGCGGACGAGGCGCAGACGGCGAAAAACTGGTTCACGGCGAAACTCGCGCGCTATCGCGAGGACGCGGCGGACTGAACCGGGCACCGGCTGCGACGGAACGAAGTGCGAAAACCCATAGAAGCCGTGCTGGAAGCGCCGCCATCCCACTGGGTCGGCGACGGCTTTCCGGTGCGCTCCCTGTTCTCCTACCAGCAGCAGGGTGCGAGCGTCAGCCCGTTCCTCCTGCTCGATTATGCGGCGCCGGCGCGATTCGAGCCGTCACGCCGCCGGCGCGGCGTGGGGGCGCACCCGCACCGCGGCTTCGAAACCGTCACCATCGTGTACGCGGGTGAAGTCTCTCACCGCGACTCCGGCGGCGGCGGCGGTACGATCCGACCTGGCGATGTGCAGTGGATGACTGCCGGCGCCGGCGTCATCCATGACGAATTCCATTCGGACGCGTTCACGTCGAGCGGCGGAGCGATGGAGATGGTCCAGCTCTGGGTCAACCTGCCGGCGAAACACAAGATGACCCCGCCCCGTTACCAGAACCTTACCCGGGACTCGATCCCGGTCGTGGCGTTGCCCGGCGGCGGCGAGCTACGCGTCATCGCGGGGGAGTACGCCGGGCAACGGGGACCAGCGGCGACCTTCATCCCGCTCGATGTGTGGGATGTCTCGCTGACAGGCGGGAGCCGGTTGACGCTGCCGGCCGCAGCGGGCCGCCGCCTGGTCGTCGTCCTGTTGTCGGGCGAGATTACCGTGAACGAGTCGCTGCACCTCGACGACGTGGCTGCAGTAGTCCTCGGCACCGACGGCTTGGACGCCATGGTCGCGGCGGGCGCCGGCGAAGTACGCCTGCTGGCGATGAGCGGCGAGCCGATCGATGAGCCGCTGGCAGGCTACGGGCCCTTTGTCATGAACACGGAAGCGGAAATCCGAGACGCGATCGAGGATTTCAACAGCGGCCGTTTCGGCACGCTCCCGCCGGCGACCGGTGGAGCACGCGCGTCATGAGCCACATCGAGGCGCCGGCACCGCACTGCACAGGCAGCAAGGGCTCCATCGAGCTTTGCATCGTTCCGGTCGAGCGCGACATCGGCGACTTCACCGTGCGCCGTGTCCTGCCGGCGCCGGAGCGGAAGAGCGTCGGGCCCTTCGTGTTTTTCGATCACATGGGGCCCGCGGATTTTCCTCCCGGCAAGGGCATCCAGGTGCGGCCGCACCCGCACATCGGCCTCGCGACCGTCACCTGGCTGTTCGAGGGCGAGATACTGCACCGGGACAGCCTCGGGTACGTGCAGCCGATTACACCCGGCGCCGTCAATTTCATGACGGCGGGCCGCGGCATCGTCCACTCGGAACGCGCCGGGCCGGATATCGACCGTGTCTCGCGATTGCACGGCATCCAGTGCTGGATGGCTCTTCCTGATGCCTGCGAAGAGACCGAGCCGCGCTTCGTCCATCATCCTGCCCCGACGCTGCCCGACCTCCGTTTCGGCGATGCTCGCGTCCGCATCATCATCGGCACGGCCTTTGGCGAAACGTCGCCGGTCGAAGTGCTTTCGCCGATGCTTTATCTCGAGTGCCTGCTGCCCGCCGGCAGCCGGCTCGACCTGCCGGGGGACGTGACGGAACTCGCCGTGTATGTCGTCGAAGGCGAAGTAGAGTTCGATAATGAAGTTCTCCCCAGCGGTGTAATGGCCGTTGCCGCGCCCGGGGCGCGGATGCGACTGGCAGCGACCCGCGACAGCCGCTGCATGGTGCTCGGCGGCGACCCGGTGGGACGCCGGTACGTCTGGTGGAATTTCGTGTCGAGTTCGCGGGCGCGCATCGAGACGGCGAAGGCGGACTGGGCCGCCGGCCGTTTCGGCGCCGTACCCGGGGACGACGAATTCATCCCGCTGCCGCCGCCGTAGAGCGAAGTCCCGACAGTCGAGGCAGGCATGCGGCAGTCGATGCCGGGCAGAGCGGCAGAACACTTCCGCGCGTTTCTATTCAAGTCGTAAATGAGGTAGTGTTGCCGTGCCCCGCGGGCGGCACGCTCGGACCGTGTCTGTATCGTCGCGCGGCGCACTTCGGCGGGGTAAACGGCGGCACGGCAAACGGTGGCACGACGCAAGCTTCTCATCGGTGACATCGGCGGAACGAACGCGCGATTCGCACTGGCGGACGATCGCCGGGCCGGGTTCAGCGCCGAGCAGACTCTTCAATGTGCCGAGTTCCCGACCGCGCTCGACGCGATACGGTACTACCTGCGAAACGTCGGGGTGGCGGAGCCCGATGCCGTCTGCCTCGCGGCTGCGGGACCCGTCGTCGGGGGCGTCATCCGGCTGACCAACAATAACTGGACCCTGTCGGTTGCCGGGCTGGAGGAGGCCTTCGGCACCGGCCACGTGCGGCTGCTGAACGATTTCGCGGCCATCGGCTATTCCGTGCCGAATCTCGCACCCCGGGACCTGATGCAGGTCGGCAAGCCGAGCCCGCGTGCGCTCGAAGGCCGGCCGTTCATGATCGGCGTCATCGGACCCGGTACCGGGCTCGGGTGCGTCGGGCTGCGCAAGTTCGGCGAGCACCTCGTCCTCATCAACAGCGAGGCGTCCCACAGCGGTTTCGCGCCGGAGACGCGGCGCCAGATCGACATGCTGGCAGCGCTGCGCGACCGGCTCGAGCGCGTCTCGAGCGAAGCTCTCGTGTCGGGCATCGGCATCGAGAACCTGTACTGGGCGCTCGCCCACCTGCACGGCGCGGCGCAAGATCGCCTGCCGGCTTCAGAAATATTCGCGCGCGCGGACGCGGAGTCCGACGCCGTCGCGGTCGAGTCGGTGGAGATGTTCTTCGAGATACTGGGACAGGTCGCCGGGGACCTGGCATTGACGTTCGGTGCGGAGGACGGAATTTTCATCGCCGGCGGAATCGCCCAGCGTTATCCGGAGCGCCTGAAATCGAGCCGCTTCCGCGAAGGCTTCGACCGCAAAGGCGGACACACCTATCTCGTCGAGCGAATCCCCACGCAGCTCATCACGCACCGGCAGCCAGGCCTGCTCGGTGCAGCCTGGTGCGCGCTCCAGATAGTAAACGACAACGGCAGCGCCTGACCTGCCGGGGCCGCGGCCCGGCACAGGAGCGTGGCGGGCCGCGTCCGGTGGTCTCGCGTCAGTCGGCGACGCGCTCGGCTTCGTCCTCGACTTCGTCGGCGGACTCGTCGACGGCGTCCCCGGCATCGTCGAGCGCCTCACCGGCCGCATCGCGCGCGTCACCGGCGGCTTCCGTCGTTTCGTCCCATGCCTCGTCCGCGGCGTCCCCGGCATCGTCCATGGCATCGCGGGTGGCGTCGCCTGCATCGTCCATGGCGTCCCCGGCGTCGTCGATGGCGGACTCGGTCTGCTCGTTCATCTCGTCGAGCGTTTCATCCGCTTCTTCGCGCGTGCAGCCCCAGAATGCCACGGTCGCGCCCAACAGGGCGGTCAAGAAGATACGTTTCATAAGTGCTCCCTTAGTGCTTGTATTCGTCGATTTGTGTTCGACTTTGTCGTCGACTTCGTCTTGTTGTCGTGCGTTCCCGCGTCGTGCGGGTTCAAACGAGGGGCGAATTGCGGAGAAGTCGGTTCCCGCAGGAGGCCCGGATCGCCAGCGAGAATACCACGATCCGCCTCGCCGGACTCTTCGAGGGCGGCGCCGGGTAAACGCCCGGGCGGTTACGCCGGCAACCGCTTGCGCGTCGTAACCTCCCGCCGGTGGGGCGACCGCGTCCGGACGATTCAGCCGGAGGCGGCCAGGCCGGACGCTGCCCGTGCGTGCCGGCACACGGCGGCGATTTCGCGGTCGATCCCGCGGTCTTCGAAGACGTAACGGGGGAACGTGCAGCTCATCGCGCCGGCGGTACGCCCCTCCGGGTCGAGCACCGGCGCGGCGACGCACATCAGTCCGCGCGTGATTTCCTCGTTGTCGATGGCGTAGCCCCGTTGTGCCACGACCTCGAGTTCCCTGCGCAGCCGCCGGCCGTCGACGAGCGTGTTGTCGGTATAGGCTTCGAGCCTGCGGCTCGTAAGCCTGCGGCGAGTATCCGCGTCGGCGCCCGCGAGCAATACCTTGCCCATGGCCGTGCAGTGCAATGGGAACGGCTTGCCGATCTCGCTGTGCAGCCGAATGCCGAAGTCCCGCCCCTCTATCTTGTCGATGTATATGCCGGAATCGCTGCCGAGGACGCCGAGCGTGGCGACGTGCCCGGTGTCGCGGTGCAGAGACTCGAGGTGCGGGTGAACCGTCTTGCGAAGGTCGTAGTCCGCGACGAGATGCGCGCCGAGCCTGGCGAGATGCAGGCCGCCGCGATAGCGCCGGGTCCCGGCATCGAAGCTGAGCGCGGAAAGGGCGACCAGCTCCTGCAGGAGGCGGTGCACGCTGGCCTTCGGCAGGCCTGTCGTCTCCACGATGCGTGCGAACGGCAGCCCGTCGCTGCCGGCGGCCACGACCGCGTCGAGTATGCGAAAGCCGTTGGTGAGCGCGCCCATCCGGTCTCCCCGGCGCTGCCCGGCTTGACAGCGTGCCGGGCTCAGCTAGACTTTGTATGGTTAGAAACTTAGTTCCAAATAAGAAACCTGTCAACCATGCGACCGCAACGGCGGCGCCACCATTCCGGGAGTCATTGAACGTGACAGCAGCGAAGCCCCTGTCGGAGGTCCTGAAAACCGTGCCCGTCGTGCCGCTCGTAAAGGCGGAGGAACCTGCGACGGCCGTCGGCATTTCACGGGCGCTCGCGGCCGGCGGCCTGACCGTCGTCGAGGTCGTGTTCCGGACCGACCGGGCACTCGAATGCCTGCGCGCGGTGGCGGAAGAGGTGCCGGAGATGATCGCCGGCGCCGGGACGGTGCTGAGTGCCAGGCAGGCGGAGCTTGCGCTCGCGAACGGCGCGAAGTTCATCGTATCGCCGGGACTCGACGAGGGAGTCGTAGCGGCGGCGCAGGCGCAAGGCGCGCCCGTCTTCCCCGGCATCGCAACGGCAAGTGAATTGCAGAAGGCGTACAACCTGGGGCTAGGCGTCGTCAAGTTCTTCCCGGCATCCATTGCAGGCGGCATCCCGGCGATCAAGGCCCTGGCGAGCGTGTTTCGCACCATGAAATTCATGCCGACCGGGGGCGTTTCCGCGGGAAACCTCGCCGAGTACCTGGCCGTGCCGGCGGTATTGGCATGCGGCGGCAGCTGGCTCACGCCCGACGACGCCGTCGCCGCAGGTGATTTCGCCGCAGTCGAGCGACTTGCCCGGGAGGCGGTCGGCATTGCGGCGAGCGTTCGGGGAGCAGGCGCATGAGTCGCTACGTCACGTTTGGCGAAGTCATGCTGCGGCTGAAGGCGCCGGGCAACGAGCGCTTTTTCCAGTCGCCGGCATTCGAGGCTACCTTCGGCGGGGGCGAGGCAAACGTCGCGGTGGCGCTCGCGAACTACGGTTGCGATGCGGCTTTCGTCACGGCGCTGCCGTCGAACGACATCGGCGAGGCGGCTATACGCGAACTGCGCGGTTTCGGTGTCGATACCTCGCACATCCGGCGCAGTGGCGAACGCGTCGGCATCTACTTCCTCGAAACCGGCGCGAATCAGCGTCCGTCGAAAGTCGTATACGACCGCGCGCACTCGTCGATCGCTACGGCGAAACCCGGTGACTTCGACTGGGACCGGATCTTTACCGGCGCCCGTTGGCTGCACATCACCGGGATCACGCCGGCACTGAGCCAATCCGCAGCCGACCTGAGTTTCGAGGCGGTGCGGGCGGCAAAGGAAAAGGGCCTCACGGTTTCATGCGATTTCAATTATCGCGGCAAGCTCTGGAAGTACGGCAAGAGCGCGCCCGAGGTGATGCAGGAGCTTGTAAAGTCCGTCGACGTCGGCATCGCGAACGAGGAGGACTGCCAGAAGTCGCTCGGCGTGACCGTGGACGTGAACGTCGAGAGCGGCGAGCTCGACACGGCCAAGTACGAAGCGCTGACGAGCAAGATGATGGAGGTGTACCCGAACCTTTCCGTCATGACGATAACGCTGCGCGAATCGAAAAGCGCAGACCGCAATGGCTGGTCC
>DASUOE010000107.1:0-13495 GCA_036276805.1 Woeseiaceae bacterium
CTGGCTCGGCGTTGTTGATGCGGTCGAGGACGAGGCTGCGGTTCAACTCCGCGACGTGGCCCTCGAGAGCCGCCAGCCGGGCTTCGTCGCCGCCGTCGCCCCCGAGCGCGCGGCCGGCGAATTGCCCGATCAGGAGGCCGGCGAGCAGGCAGGCTGCCGCGGTCGCCCAGCCGGGGTTGCGAAAACCGGCGAACTCGCGCAGGCGCGCGAAGGAGCGGCGGCGGGCGCGCTCGAGTTCGCGGTGGAAGCGATGGCGGATACCGTCGCCCGGATCCTCGAGCGGCAGTTCCCCGAGCGCGTTCCAGATCGCGTTCTCAGGCTCCGTTGTGCTTTCGTACGGCAGTTCGGAACGGTACTTGTCAGGCATGAATCAGGTCTCCTGCCGGAGCGCCGATCTCGCTGGCGAGCAGCTGCATCGCTCGATGCATGCGCACGCGCGCGGCGCCCGGCTTGCAGCCGAGGGCCAGTCCGAGTTCTTCATAGCTGTCGAATTCGAAACGGCCGAGCCAGATGATTTCGCGCGCGGCCGCCGGCAGCCGCGCCATCGCGGCGGCGACCTGGCCGACGAGCTCCCGTCCGCTCGCGACCTGTTCGGCTGAACGCGTGTCCGCGAGTTCAACCGCGTCCAGGCTCGCGTCGAACGCGGCGCCGGCCAGATTCGCGCGACGAAGATGGTCGAGGGTCACGTTGCGCGCGATGTTGTAGAGCCAGGCTTTGAAGCTCCCGTCACCGCGCCAGGCTGCGGCCTTCCGCAATACACGGATGAAAACGTCCTGCACCAGGTCCTCGCTTTGTGTCCGGTTGCGGGTCATTTGCAGGCAGAAGCGGTACACGCCCTTGTGGTGTCGTTCGAAAAGGGTGGCGAGGCAGGACGCATCGCCGGTTGCCACCCATCGAATCAGTTGTTCGTCCGTAACCGCCTGCATGCCGAATATCCCGGATTTACCCCTTATGACGAACGGGGTCCGTTTTCGTTACACGGGATTATGCGCGCCGGCAGACTGCCGGCGGGTGGCCGAAGGCCGGGAACAGGCTTGCTACGACACGCCGGCCCAGTGTGCGTCGGTCGCGACCATCGTCAGGACGTCATACTGCGCGACGATCTCGTCGTCCTGGTTCCTGATTTCGGCGTCCCAGCGCACCTCGCCGTAGCCGCTGTCGCCGCGGAGCGTCTTCTGCTTGCAGGTGAGGCGCACCCGCAGGGAATCGCCGACGTCGACGGGCGTCAGGAAGCGCAGGTCGTCGACGCCGTAATTGGCGAGCACCGGGCCGAAGCCCGGGTCGACGAACAGGCCCGCCGCGAACGATACGATGAGGTAGCCGTGCGCGACGATGCCGTCGAAGAACGGGTTCTTCCGCGCCGCGGCCTCGTCCGTGTGCGCGTAGAAGCGGTCACCGGTAAAGTCCGCGAAATGCGCAATGTCTTCGGCCGTGACCGTGCGGGGCGCCGAGTTGAACGTGTCGCCGAGGGCGAGTTGTTCGAAGGTCTTGCGGAACGGGTGTGCGCCCGGGTCGCGCTCGTCGGCGCCGCGGATCCAGCGATGGCCGACCGCGGACAGGGTTTGCGGCGCACCTTGCAGCGCGGTGCGTTGCATGTAATGCAGCACGCCGCGTACCCCGCCCAGTTCCTCGCCGCCGCCGGCCCGCCCGGGGCCGCCGTGCACGAGGTGCGGTAACGGTGACCCGTGCCCCGTCGATTCCTCCGCACAGCGGCGGTTGAGGAGCAGCAGTCGCCCGTGCCACGGCGCGGTGCCGAGCACGAGCTCGCGGGCGACGTCGTCGTCGTTCGTGACGATCGAGCCGACGAGACTGCCTTCGCCGAGGCACGCGAGTTCGATCGCCTCGCCGAGGTTGTCGTAAGGCAGCACGGTGCTCACCGGGCCGAAAGCCTCCACCGAGTGCACGGCGCGCGCCGAGAGCGGCTTCTCGCACATCAGCAGGGTCGGCATGAAGAACGCCCCTTTCGCCGCGTCCGCGTCGACGAGCTCGAAGTCCGCATGCCCGCCGTAAACGAGTTCCGCCTCGCGGCCGAGCGCATCGACGCGCTCGCGCACCTCGCGCACCTGGCCACGGCTCGCGAGTGCGCCCATATCCACGTCCTTGCTGGCAGGATTGCCGATGCGAATCCGGCCGAGTGCACCCGAGAGCTCGCGCACCAGGTCGGCCGTGAAACCGGCCGGCGCAACGATGCGGCGGATCGCGGTGCACTTCTGCCCCGCCTTGCTGGTCATTTCCCTGACGACTTCGCGTACGAACAGCTCGAACTCGGGTGTACCGGGCCCGGCGTCCGGGCCCAGGATCGACGCGTTGAGCGAATCCGTCTCCGCCGTGAACGACACCGACTCGGCGACCACGCGCGGGTGCTGCTGCAGCCTCTCTGCCGTGGCTTTCGAGCCCGTGAACGCGATCGTGTCCTGGCACGTCAGGTGGTCGAACAGGTCGCCCGTGCCGCCGCAGACGAGCTGCAGCGCGCCGGGCGGCAACAGGCCGGAATCGACGATCCGGCGCACCATGCGTTCGGTCAGGTAGGCGGTCGCGGAAGCGGGCTTCACGATTGCCGGCACGCCGGCCAAGAGCGTCGGCGCCAGTTTCTCGAGCATGCCCCAGCAGGGGAAGTTGAAGGCGTTGATGTGCACGGCGGCGCCGTGCTTCGACGTGTAGACATGCTGGCCGACGAAACTGCCATTCTTCGACAGGATCTCCGGCGACCCGTCGAGGTAGACGGTGTCGTTCGGCATCTCGCGACGGCCCTTGCTCGAGAACACGAACAGGGTCGAGATGCCGCCGTCGATGTCGATCCAGCTGTCCGCGCGCGTCGCGCCGGTAAACGTCGATAGCTCGTAGAATTCCTTCTTGTGCTCGAGGAGGAACTTTGCGAGCGCCTTCAGCATCTCGGCACGCTCGTGAAAAGTCAGCTTGCGCAGGTTGGCGCCGCCGACCTTGCGGGCGTGCGCGAGCATGGCCGCAAAGTCGAGGCCGTCGCTGCTGATCGTCGCAATGTCGCGGCCGTCGACCGCCGATTGCAGCCGCCGCCCGTCGCCGCCGCCTTCGACCCAGCGGCCGAGGACGAGATTACCGAGCTTTGCCGTTCCCTGATGTTTCATTACAAAAGCCGGATGAGATTGAAATAATTCGTATCGCATTGTACGTTCGACCGGGTCGAAAGCAAGCCGGACGCCGATGACGCCCGACCGCATCGCAAAGAAACTCATCGCGGAGTTCCGCTCGCGCCCGACGCTCTCCGCCGGTTCGCTCATCACGACCGTGCTGGGGGATGCGATCGCACCGCGCGGCGGCGTCGTGTGGCTCGGCAGCCTCATCCGGGCCATGGCGCCGTTCGGCGTCAACGAACGTCTCGTGCGGACTTCCGTGTACCGGCTGGCGCAGGATGGCTGGCTCGAGTCCGAGCAGATCGGCAGGCGCAGCTATTACCGCCTGAGCGCAAGCGGCCGCGAACGCTTCGCCCAGGCGACGCACCGCATCTACGGTGATCCGGTGCGCGACTGGGACGGGGAATGGTGTCTCGTGCTCCTGGCCGGTCTCGGCGCCGCGGCCCGCGAGCAGGTGCGCAAGGAGGTGGGCTGGCTCGGCTTCGCGGCGATGTCGGCGAACGTGCTGGCGCACCCGACGCCCGAAACGGCCGAACTCGACGCCGCGCTCGTGCGGCTCGACGCAGGCGACGACGTCGTCGTGATGCGCGGCCAGACCGTGCGCAACGAAGCGGCCCTGCGGCGCCTCGCCCAGAGCGGCTGGAGCCTCGACGACATCGACGCACGTTACGCCCGCTTCGTTGCGCGCTTCCGACCGGTGCTGAAGGCACTGGAGAGGTCCGCCACCATGACGCCGGAGAGCGCGTTCTGCCTGCGCACCCTGCTGATCCAGTACTACCGCAAGATCCTGCTCCGTGATCCGCACCTGCCGGAGGAGCTTCTGCCGCGCGGCTGGCACGGCGCCGCGGCCTACCAGCTCAGCCGCAACGTCTACCGCAGGGTGTATGCCCCGGCCGAAGCGTGGCTGTCGGCAAACATGGAAAACGCGGACGGGCCCCTGCCGCCGGCCGGGCGCGGGGCCCAGTCGCGCTTCGGCGGTCTCGACGACGAGCCGCAGGCGATGCCGGCATGAGCGACGAGGGCAAGGTGGCTGCTATGGAGCGACTCGCGACGGCACGGCAAAGCGCCGCAACGATGCTCGAACGCGATGCCTGCACGCGCGCGCTCGGGATCGATATCGAGATCCCGGAGCCCGGGCAGGCGCTGGCGACGATGGACGTGCGCGACGACATGCTGAACGGATTCGGCGTGTGTCACGGCGGCGTCGTGTTCGTGCTGGCCGATACGGCATTCGCCTTCGCGTGCAACGCCTACAACGACGAGACGCTGTCCGCCACGGCGGCCATAGAATGGCTGCAGCCGGTGCACGCCGGCGAACGGCTGACGGCTCATGCCCGCGAGGACGAACGGCACGGCCGGCATGGTTTCTACACGGTGCGCGTGTGCAGCCGCGAGGATGTCCTGGTCGCGCTGTTCCGCGGCCATTCGGTGAGCCGCGGCCGGCCTTTGTTCGCCCGCGACGAAAGCGACACGAAATAGCTTGAAATTCTGCAGGAGCTGTGTCACATTGCGGGTGTCGGCCGCGCTCATGCGGCGCTCCTGCGACCCTCCCCCCACCGCAGGAGCGCCCGTGGGCGCTCCGCTTGTTGATGCGGCATGCCGACACCGAAGCCTGTCCGCGACGCCGACGTTGCCGGTCGCGAACCCGCCGACCCGGAGGGAACTCACGTGTACACGCAGGGACTCGACCAGAAAGACAAGCCCGCCAGGAGCCGGCCCGGTATCGAGACGCCGGCGGAACTCGAGGCGTTCCAGCATCGCGTCGATGCCGATGAGAAGATCGAGCCGAAGGACCGGATGCCGGAGGCCTACCGCCGCACCCTCGTCCGCCAGATCTCACAGCACGCGCATTCCGAGATCATCGGCATGCAGCCGGAAGGCAACTGGCTGACCCGCGCGCCGTCCCTGAAGCGCAAGGCCATCCTGCTCGCGAAAGTGCAGGACGAAGCGGGTCACGGGCTGTACCTCTACAGTGCGGCGGAAACGCTCGGCGTCTCGCGCGACGAGATGGTCGACGACCTGCTGGCCGGCAAGGCGAAGTATTCCAGCATCTTCAATTACCCGACGCTTTCGTGGGCGGACATCGGCGCGATCGACTGGCTCGTCGACGGCGCCGCCATCATGAACCAGATTCCGCTGTGCCGCTGTTCCTACGGCCCGTACGCACGCGCGATGGTGCGCATCTGCAAGGAAGAGAGTTTCCACCAGCGCCAGGGATTCGAGATCATGCTGGAACTCTCCCGCGGCAGCGAAGAGCAGAAAGCGATGGCGCAGGACGCGCTGGATCGCTGGTGGTGGCCCTCGCTCATGATGTTCGGCCCCGGCGACAGCGAGTCGAAGCACTCCGCGCAATCGATGGCTTGGAAGATCAAGCGGTTCTCGAACGACGAGTTGCGGCAGAAGTTCGTCGACGTCACGGTACCGCAGGCGGAGTTTCTCGGGCTCTCGGTGCCCGACGACTCCCTGCGCTTCAATGCGGGCACCGGCCATTACGACTTCGGCGAGATCGACTGGTGCGAATTCAACCGCGTGCTCGCCGGCGACGGGCCATGCAACCGCGAGCGCCTGGCGCGGCGCCAGAAAGCCCACGACGACGGCGCCTGGGTGCGCGAGGCCGCCGCGGCTTACGCCGCCAAGCAGGCGGCCCGCGCCGCCGCGTAGCGGCGGCGAAGGACAACGCCATGAGCAAGTCGAGCTGGCCCCTGTACGAGGTTTTCATCCGCAGCAAGGCCGGCTTGAGCCACCGGCATGCCGGCAGCGTACATGCGGCCGACGACCGGATGGCGCTCGACCATGCGCGCGATACCTACACCCGGCGAATGGAAGGCGTGAGCATCTGGGTGGTGCGTTCGGACCGGATCGTCGCCTCGGACCCGGCGGAGAACGCCGCGTTCTTCGAGCCCGCGGAGGACAAGATCTACCGGCATCCCACGTTCTACGAGATCCCGGACGAGGTCGAGAACCTGTGAGCGCCGGTTCGGGCGAGAACGAGGCGCTGCTGACTTACGTGCTGCGTCTCGGCGACACCGCGCTCGTCACCGGGCAGCGCATGACCGAACGCGTGACCGGGGAACCGGAACTCGAGGAGGAGCTCGCGATCGCCAACTTCGCCCTGGACTACATCGGGCAGGCGCGGATGTACTACAGCTATGCCGGCGAGCTCGAGGGGTGCGGCCGCACCGAGGATGACTTCGCGTTCCTGCGCGACAGCCAGGCATTTCGCAATCTCCTGATTGCCGAACTGCCGAACGGCGATTTCGCCGACTCCATCGTGCGCCAGGTGCTGTTCGAATCCTTCTACGTGCTGCAACTCGAGGCGCTCGCAGGGTGCAGCGATCGCCGGCTGGCGGAGATCGGCGCGCGGGGATTCAAGGAAATCCGCTATCACCTTCGGCACGCGTCGAACTGGCTCGTGCGGCTCGGCGGCGGCACGGAGGAAAGCCATCGCCGGGCGGCCGACGCGCTGGCCCGTCACTGGCGTTACACCGGGGAGTTCTTCGCGGGCGATGCCGTCGACGACGTCCTCCAGACGGCCTGTGCGGGCCCCGACCTCGGCGCGATCGAGGCAGCGTGGCGCACGAACGTCGAGGCGCTCCTGCGCGACGCTACGCTCGCGATGCCCGCTCCGGGGCCTTGGCAGGCTGGCGGGCGCGTGGGCATCCACAGCGAACACCTGGGTTACCTCGTCGCCGAGATGCAGCACCTCCATCGCGCGTACCCCGGGGTGCGCTGGTGAACGCCCGCGCTTCCGCTGAGGACGTCCGTGCCTGGCTCGCGGCGGTGCCGGACCCCGAGATCCCGGTCCTGTCGATAACGGATCTCGGCATCGTGCGGGACATCTCGGTCGGGGAGGAGGTCGTGGTGGGGCTCGCACCCACGTATTCGGCATGCCCGGCCACCGAAGCGATAGAAGCGGGTGTGCGCGCCCGCCTGCGCGAGAAGGGCATCGTTCGGGCACGCATCGAACGTCGCCTGTCGCCGCCGTGGACCACCGACTGGATCACGGCCGACGGCCGTCGCAAGCTCGCGGCTTACGGCATCGCGCCGCCTGCGGGACTCGCCGCAGGACGCGAGCGCGGGGCCGGCGACCGGCCCGCCGCGTGCCCGCAATGCGGCTCGACGGACACGGAGCGTGTGAGCGAATTCGGGTCGACGCCGTGCAAGGCGGCCTGGCGCTGCCGCGCCTGCCTCGAGCCGTTCGACTACTTCAAGTGCCTGTAGGCGCTTGCCCGTAGCCCTGCCGTGCGCGCGTATCACCCGCTGACCGTCCTCGAGAAGCGCCGGGAAACGCGCGATTCGCTGCGGCTCGTGCTTGACGTTCCCACCGGGCTCCGGGAGCAATTCCGCTTCAGCGCCGGGCAGCATCTCCCGGTGCGCGCGGAACACGGCGGGCGGACCCTGCGGCGCACGTACAGCATCTGCTCGCCGCCCGGGCGCTGGCCGCTCGAGATCGGAATCCGGGTTCAGCCTGGGGGGGCGTTCTCCACCTACGTGGAGGAAGCGCTCGCGCCCGGCGACACGCTCGACGTCATGCCGCCGTCCGGGCGTTTCCAGCTCGTTCCCGCACCGGCGGCGGAGCGCTCTTGCCTCGCCTTCGCCGCCGGCAGCGGCATCACGCCGATCCTGTCCATCGTAGGCTCGTTGCTGGAGAACGAGCCGGCGAGCCACGTCGCATTGTTCTACGGCAACCGGCGGCAGGGCAGCGCCATGTTCGTCGACGAGCTGTATGCGCTCAAGAACCGGTACCCTGAGCGCCTGCAGCTCACCTTCCTGTTCAGCCGCGAGCCGCAGGAGTTCCCCATCGCGAGCGGGCGCCTCGACGCGGCGAAGGTGCGCGAGTTGTGGCAGGCGTTCTGTCGCCACCGGATGCCGGACGAGGCATTCGTCTGCGGCCCCGACACGATGATCGACGATGTCCAAACGGCGCTGGTCGAGCTCGGCATGGATCCCGCGCACGTCCACGCCGAGCGCTTCGGTGCACCGCGGCGCACCCGCGCGGACGTCCCGGTGTCCGCCGAGCCTGCGGCGTCGGGGGCGCAGGCGATGGTGACGGTCGTGCAGGACGGCCACCGGCGCAGCTTCGCGATGTCGGCCACGGACGCCAACGTGGTGGATGCCGCCGCCGCGCACGGCATCGAGCTGCCGTACTCCTGCAAGGGCGGGGTCTGCGCTACCTGTCGCTGCCTGGTCGTCGAGGGCGCCGCGACGATGGCCGTCAACTACGGGCTCGAGCCCTGGGAGGTCGAGAAGGGCTATATCCTCGCCTGCCAGTCGGTCCCGCAGAGTCCCGAGCTCGTCCTGGACTATGACAGCCCGTGACGCCAGCGGCGTGCGCAGGACCCGGGCCATGCGCCGGATGGCGCGTTTTCAAAAGCACCTGCGGCGGCCGTGGCGTAAAATCGATGGTACCTGTGCCTCCGCAACGCAGGCATCAAGCCCCGACAGCGGCAGCACGAGATCACCGTAAATGACCAAAACTGGCCATCACGCATACGCCGACCTGCCGCCGCCACAGAATTCATACGGTTACGACGATCTGATTCGCTGCGGCCACGGGGAGCTGTTCGGCATGTCGAACGGCAAGCTGCCGCTGCCGCCGATGCTGATGCTCGACCGGATCACGACGATCACGAGCGACGGCGGCAAGTACGGCAAGGGCGTTATCAACGCCGAACTCGACATCCATCCGGACCTGTGGTTCTTCGCGTGCCACTTCGACGGCGACCCGGTGATGCCGGGCTGCCTCGGCCTCGATGCCATGTGGCAGCTCGTGGGCTTTTTCCTCGTGTGGTCCGGCCACCAGGGCCGCGGGCGCGCGCTCGGCTGCGGCAAGGTCAAGTTCGTGGGACAGGTCCTGCCGAAGGCCAGGCTCGTCACCTACCAGATCGACATCAAGCGAGTGATTTCACGCAATCTCACGATGGCGATCGCCGATGCCTCCATGTCGGTCGACGGACGCGAAATCTATCTCGCCGAGGACCTGCGCGTGGGGCTGTTTTCCTCAACTGACGACTTCTGACAGGGAGACCGATGCGTCGTGTAGTCATCACCGGCCTGGGCGCCGTTTCGTGCCTCGGCAACAGCAAGGACGAGATCGTCGACGCATTGCGAGCGGGCCGCTCGGGCATCGTCTTCAACGAATCGTTCCGGGAAATGGGCCTGCGCAGCCAGGTGTCGGGCAGCGTCAAAATCGACATCCAGGAACTCATCGACCGCAAGGTGCTGCGCTTCATGGGCGATGCGGCCGCTTATGCGTACATCGCCATGCAGAAGGCGATCGAGGACGCGGGGCTCGGCGAAGGCGAGATTTCCGATCCACGCGTCGGTCTCATCGCCTCCTCCGGCGGGGCGTCGAGCGAGAACATCATCGGCAGTTCCGACACCCTGCGCTCGCGCGGCGTGCGCAAGATCGGCCCGTACATGGTGCCGCGCTCGATGAGCAGCTCGGTCTCGGCGTGCCTGGCGACGCCGTTCCGGATCAAGGGCGTGAATTACTCGATCACCTCCGCCTGCGCCACGAGCGCCCATTGCATCGGCGCGGCAGCGGAGCAGATCCAGCTCGGCAAGCAGGATCTCGTCTTTGCGGGGGGCGGCGAAGAAGAGCACTGGAACCTCACGAGCATGTTCGACGCGATGGGCGCGCTGTCGACCCGGTACAACGACGAGCCGGCGAAGGCCTCCCGGCCGTACGACGTGAACCGGGACGGATTCGTGGCTTCCGCCGGCGCCGGTATGCTGGTGGTCGAGGAATACGAGCGCGCGAAAGCGCGCGGCGCGAAGATCTACGCCGAACTCGTGGGCTACGGCGCCACGTCCGACGGTTACGACATGGTCGCGCCGTCCGGTGAGGGCGCCATACGCTGCATGGAGCTCGCGCGGGCGTCCGTCGATTCGCGCATCGACTACATCAACACGCACGGCACCAGTACGCCGGTCGGCGACGTCAAGGAACTGGAAGCGATGCGCGAAGTCTTCGGCGAAGACATGCCGAAGTTCAGCTCGACGAAATCGATGTGCGGCCATTCCCTGGGCGCCACCGGCGCGCAGGAAGCGATTCACTGCATCCTGATGCTCGAACACGATTTCATTGCGCCGTCGATCAACGTCGAGGAGCCCGACCCGGCTATCGACGGGCTGCCGCTCGTCACCGAAACGGTCGTGAATGCCGGCATCCGGACGGCCATGAGCAACAGCTTCGGTTTCGGCGGCACGAACGCGACGCTCGTGTTCCGCAAGCTCTGACGGACAGGACGGGCAGGCCGTCCGCCTGTGCAGCGCGCGCCGATTTGGCCATAATGCGGCCGATGAGCATCGAAACCATTTCCGAAACGAATTGCTTCGGCGGCCGCATCGGCTTCTACCGCCACCGGTCCAGCGTGAACGACTGCGACATGCGCTTTGCCATTTACCTGCCGCCGCATGCGAAGCGCGGCGGGAAGCTGCCCGTCGTGACGTTCCTTTCCGGCCTCACCTGCACCGAAGAAAACTTCATGGTCAAGAGCGGTGCGCAGCGCGTCGCGGCGGAACTCGGCCTGATGCTCGTCTCCCCGGACACGAGCCCCCGCGGCGAGGGCGTGCCCGACGACCCCGACGGCGCTTACGATTTCGGGCTCGGCGCGGGGTTCTATCTCAATGCGACAGAGCCGCCGTGGTCACGGCACTACCGCATGTACGACTACATCACGCAGGAACTGCAGGACGCCGTGTTCGGCAACTTTCCCGGCGATCCCGGCCGCCACGGCCTGACCGGCCACTCGATGGGCGGGCACGGTGCGCTCACCATCGGCCTGCGGAACACGGACATGTTTCGGTCGCTGTCCGCGTTCGCGCCGATCTGCACGACGCTGCACTCGCCGTGGGGGCAAAAGGCCCTCGGGCACTATCTCGGCGAAGACGAGTCGGCGTGGGCCGAATACGACGCGAGCGAAGTGGCGCGCAATTGCACGCGGCCGAGGCATTACTCGCGCATCCTCGTCGACCAGGGCGGGGCCGACGCGTTCCTCGAGGAGCAGCTGCAGCCGGACCGGCTGGCGGACGCCTGCAAGGCCAGCGGCATTCCGCTGGAGCTGCGCGTGCACGGCGGCTACGACCACGGTTACTACTTCATCTCGACCTTCATCGAGGAACACCTGCGGTTCCACGCCGCCGAACTTCGTAACTGAGCTGCGCGGTGCAGGACCCGATCGTCCTCGGTTCCGCGATGCTGCTGACGGGCTGCATCGCCGGGGTACTGGCCGGCCTGTTCGGAATCGGCGGCGGGATCGTCATCGTCCCGGTCCTCGAGGCCGTTCTCGGCATCGTCGGCGTGGATCCCGCGATACGCATGCACGTGGCCGTCGCGACGTCCCTTGCGACGATCGTCCCGACCTCGGTCTCCTCGGCGCGCGCGCATCACCTGCGGCAATCGGTCGATCTGGAGGTCGTCCGTCACTGGGCTGCGTTCGTCCTGGCCGGGGCGCTCGCGGGCAGCCTCGTGGCTGCGCAGCTGACGAGCCGCGTGCTTGCCCTCGTGTTTGCGACGCTGGCGCTGCTCGTGGCGCTCAAGATGCTGCTGTGGCCCGGGACCCGCAACCTTACTGCCGACGTGCCGCGCGGGCCGCTGGTGCCTGCCATCCCGTTCGCGATCGGCGGCGCATCCAGCATGATGGGTATCGGCGGCGGTACGTTTTCGGTGATGACCCTGACGCTCTTCGGGATGCCGATCCACCGGGCGGTCGGTACCGCGGCTTTGTTCGGGCTCGCGATCAGCCTGCCCGGCACGGTCGGCTACGTCGTAGCGGGCTGGGACGACCCGCGGCTCCCGGCCCTGAGCCTCGGGTTCGTCAACGTCCTGGGCTTCGCGCTCATCGCGCCGGCCACCTGGCTGACCGCGCCGGTCGGCGCCCGAATCGCCCACGCCTTCGCGCCGCGCACGCTCGGCATCGCGTTCGGTGCATTTCTCGTGATCGCAGCCGCGCGCCTGTTCTATCGCGCCTTGTAGGAGCGGCGGTAACGCCGCGACTGCGGCACGCAGGCCGGCACGTCTGACTTTGCTGCCTTCCAGCCGCAGCAACGGACATCAATCAAGCCGCTTCCTGAAGCGCAAGGCCGCGGCGGTCATGGCGATCACCGTGAACGCGCTCAATGCCAGGACTTCCGGCAGCAGTTCCCCGAGCCTCGCTTCGCGCAGCATGATGCCGCGGGTCATGCGGATGAAGTGCGTCGTCGGCAACACTTCCCCGAGCCACTGCGCGAAGGCCGGCATCCCGTCGAACGGGAACAGGAATCCCGACAGCAGGATCGACGGCAGCAGGATGAACACCGTGAGCTGCATCGCCTGGAACTGCGTCCTGACCGCGGTCGAGATGAGGAGCCCGAGCGACAGGTTCGCGGCGATGAACAGCGTGGCCGCGACGTACAGGTCGACGATGCCGCCGCGCACCGGCACTCGGAACAGGAGCGCGCCGAGCAGCACGATCAGTCCCACCTGCACCATGCCGATGAGGATATAGGGCAGGACTTTCCCGATCATCAGCTCGACGGACGATACCGGCGTGTTGATGAGGAGTTCGAGGTTACCGCGCTCCCGCTCGCGGACAATCGCCACCCCGGTGAACAGGATCATCGTCATCGTGAGGATCACGCCCATCAGGCCCGGTACGATATTGACGGGCGTGCGCCGTTCGGGGTTGTAATAGAGCCGGACTTCGAACGCCGGCGCCGCCGCCGGGGAGGGCGCGCTGTCGAACGCGACCGGCATCTGCCGCAGCTGGTTTGCAACGTTGGAAACCGTCGGGTCGGTGCCGTCGACCAGGAGCTGCACGGCCGCGCGGTCTCGCTCGAGCACGCGCCGGTCGAAGTCGGGCGGAATCAGCACGCCGATCGAGATGTCGCCGGTGCGCAGCCTGTCCTCGAGTTCGAGCGCCGACCCGGCTTCCCCGACGATCTCGCTCACCTGGGTCTGGCCGAGGCGCGCGACGAGTTCCCGCGAGAGGTGCGTCTGCGCGAGATCCGCGACCGCGGTCCGCAGGTTGCGCACGTCGGTGTTGATGGCATAGCCGAACAAGAGCAGCTGGATCACAGGGATGCCGACGATCATGCCGAACGTCAGCCGGTCGCGGCGCAGTTGCCGGATTTCCTTGCGCACGATGGCGGTGATGCGCGAGAGCGATTTCATGCGGCCTAGGGCCTGTTAACGCTATGAACGGGACGGCTGCCGAAGCCGATTTTCGTGTCCGGCAAGGCGGAGCGAGCGCCGCGTAGCACCGCTACGCCAGCGAGCGACAACGCTGCCGGCGCGACAATCGGCTCGGCCCTCCGGGTAGCGCCGGATTCGACGCCACTCGGCGTTGCTCGTCGTTCATTTGGAACAACCAAATCTCTCTCCTCGCGCCTTGATTGGCGTC
>DASUOE010000108.1:0-12699 GCA_036276805.1 Woeseiaceae bacterium
TGAAGATCGAGGCATCCCAGGTCGCGCCCTGCAGCCCGAAGCGCAGGTCGCCGATCCCGTAGGCTTCGTTCGTGAGCTGCGGGTTCGGGCTCTCGTCGACCGCTGAAGGCTCGAGGATGTTCACCGAATCGCCCTGGTAGGACCACTGCGTACGGACATAGGCGCTTTCGGAGCCGAACCACTGCAGCGGCATGTGATACTCCACCCACGCCGCCGCCTTGATCTCGGGCACGAGGGGCAGCCGCAGGCCGTCGACCAGGTCATTCACCCCGTCGCCGTTCAGGTCCGCGCTCGTGTCCGTCTCCGCTTCCATCCATTCCGCGTTGAAACCGAGGACCCAGTTTTCGTTCGGGGAGTAGTCGGCTTCGACGTTCATGCCGGTGATGTGCGCTTCGCCCGCGTTCGCGACCACCACCTGCCAGGGCTGGCCGCATACGCCCGGGATCTCGTCCTCGCCGCCCGGGCACGGTGCGTCGCTCGGGTCGACGAGCTCGAGCTGGTAATCCGACCAGTCCATGAAGTAGCCGGTGACGTTGAACCGCCCCTGGCCGCCCGCGAACGTCGACTTGTAGCCCATCTCGTAGTTGTCCATGAGGTCGGACACGTAGGTGCCCGGGAAGTACGGGTCGCCGCGCAGCCGGTTGATGCCGCCCGGCCGCTTGCCGCGCGTGTACAGCCCGTACACCATGGCGCCGTCGGCGACGCCGTTCAGCATGTAGTTGACGCTGACTTTCGGGATGAACTCTTCGTCGACGTTCTTGCGGTCGGCCGTCGGCACGATGGCCGGCGTGCCGAAGCCCCCGGGATTGTTGACGAAGTAGTTGTTCGTGTTGGACCGCTCGTAGAAGCGGCCGCCCACCGTCACGTCGATCGTGTCGCTGAAGTGCCACGTCGCCTCGCCGAAGATCGCCTTCGTCTCCCAGTCCGTCGCGCTTTCCGAATACCATTGCGAGGTGGCCAGTGGGTCCACGGGCTCGCCGTTCAGCCACTCGAAGTACTGCGCGGAGATCGAGTCCTGGTAGAGCTTGACGCTGCCGTCGCCGCCGGTCGTCGGCTGGGCGAACGAGTTCTGCCAGTCGTCGTTGCTGCGTTCGTAGTAGAGCCCGACCAGCCAGTCCAGCGTGTCCCCCTGCCTGGAAAGCCGGAATTCCTGCGTGAACTTGTCCTGTTGCGCGAGGTTGAAGGTCGCGTTCAGGAAGTCGCTCTGGGTCGTCGGGCCCTGGCAGTACACGGGACGCCATAGTACGTAACCGGTGTCGGGATTGACGAAGTAATACGGCGCCGAGTAGGCCGTGTACGTGGTGTCGTGACAGTAGTAAGCCGCCCAGTAATGCGCGTAGGTCGTGGAGTCGTAGAGATAGTTGCTCTTCCGGTCGTAGTACGACGTGGCCGACACGAGCTGGGCAAAACCGAGGTCCGCATCGATGGTCAGCGACGCGACGTTGAACTCGTCCGTCGTCCACTCGTCATGGAACCGGATCGTCTGCAGGTCCCCGACGAACGGGTCGTAGTAGTTGCTCGCGCCGGTCTCGGTGTCCTGCCACACGTACCCGAGCGTGGCGGCCCAGTTGTCGTTGATGTTCCACAGGAGGCTCGCGCGAGCACCCATGATCTCGGCCTCGTTCCAGTCCTCCTCGAGCGATGCGGTGTTGTCGAGGGTGCCGAACCCGTCCATGTAGAAGCCGGGCCCGCGAATGGCGGACTGGTCGGCCGTATGCCCGTACACGTTGTCGATGAACCCGCCGTCGCGATCGTTATATCCGACGAGGCGCAGTGCGAGCGTGTCCTCGATGAGCGGCAGGTTGAAGACCAGTGACCCGCGATAGCTCATCTCGCCTTCCGTGCCGTCGCGGAGTTCCGCGTCGACCACGGCTTCGAACGCCGTGGGATCCGGCTTGTTCGTGACGATGCGCATCGTGCCGGCCTGTGCGTCCGAGCCGTACAGCGTGCCCTGCGGACCGGACAGGGCTTCCACGCGCTGGATATCCACCACGCGTACGCTCGGCTGCGACCCGGTGGTCGTGATCGATACCTCGTCGAGGTACACGGACGAGGTCGATTGCGCGATGTAGCCCGGGCCGGTGATGGCGCCACGGAAGACGATGACGCTCGAGGTCGGGCTGTACGTGACCACGTTCACGGACGGCGTGAAGCGCGCGTAGTCCTCCATCGCCTTCGCGCCCATCGTCTCCAGCGCATCCTGGGAGAGCGCCTGGATGGCGATCGGGATGTCCTGTGCGGATTCCTCGCGCTTGCGGGCGGTCACCGTGATCTCTTCCAGCGCCCCCCCGCCGCGTGCCCCGTCGCCGTCTTCGGCCTGGGCGTGGGCCGCCTGGCCCGGCGCGAGAACCGCTGCAACCGCAGCGGCGATAGGGGTGAGAACGACCTTGTGCTCCGCATTCATAGCGCGACTCCGCAAGTCCTCGACGTCTGGTTGTTTTTCTTGGTTCGGCGACACATCCGACAGCCCAATCTAATGCCGTCGCGGCCGAACCACAAGTTTTTGATTGGCAATCCCGATTGGCGAGTGCCGGCCCGCGCGCCGTGCGATGCATACGATTGCACTCGCGCGGGGCAATGCCCAGCGGCTGTTGCTTTTCGCCCACATAAGGCAGCAGGGCGCCGGCCACCACCGGCGGCCCTGGCGGGGCGGGACTTCAGGACGCCTGGAGGGACCCCGGCCGCTCGCCCGGCGGCAGGGCGCGAAGCAGCGGCTCGAGGATCTCGATCAGCGTTTCGAGCTCCGCCTCGTAATGCCGCCAGAGATTGACGGAGCTCGAATAGATCGGCCGCCGCACCTGCTCCGAGCTCGCCGTTTTCACCGCGCGCGCCGTTTCGTGGAAGTTGAGGCAGTTTTCCTCGAAAGGCAGTTCGCAGAAGTCCAGCAGTCGCCGCACCTGCCCTTCCAGGTTCGCGACCACGTCCTCGTAGCGGACCTCGAGCACGTACCCGGGCATGACGGCGTGCCAGTGACGCATCAGGCGATCGTATTGCAGGTAATACTCGCCGACCTCGGTCAGGTCGTAACTGAAGGGCTGGCCGCTCGCGAAGAGCTGCTTCCACGTGCCGAAGCAGCTGTCGAGCGGGTGGCGGCGCGCGTCGACGATCTTCGCATTGGGCAGCGCGAGCCGGATGAGGCCGGCGAAGGCGAAATTGTTCGGGTTCTTGTCAATGAAGACCGGTCTGCCCGCCCGCCTGAACTTCGCCGTTCCGTCCAGGTAGTCGCGTCCGAGGGCCGTCCACCCCGCCCGGTCGAGTTTTGCGACGATCTCCGGGAAACGCCGCTCCCGCCGGGCGCCGCGGCGCAGGTCGCGGAGCGCCCGCGAAAGCTCGGTGAGTTCGTGAGTGCCCTCGACCTGGCTGTGACTCGCGAGGATCTGCTCCAGAAGGGTCGACCCGGAACGGGGCAGGCCGACGATGAAGATCGGCACCGGCCGCACGTCCGGCCCGGGCGGCTGCGCCAGGAACTTCGCGTCGAACTGCTCGATGATGCGGTCGTGCGTACTCTCTGTATCCACCGGGTCATAGGACTCCGCGGAGCGCCGCAGCCGGTTGCACGCATCGAAGTGTGAAAATGCACGTGCGTATTCGCCTCGCGCCTCGAACTCGAGCCCGAGCGCGTTGTTGATCTGCAGCCGCGACTCGTCCGACAGGTTGTCGGCCTCGAGCTGCTCGAGCATGACTTCGACCTCGTCGTCGCGGAAGCGAAACGTCTTCAGGTTCGCCAGGCTCCACCACGATTCGCCGTGCGACGGTTCGAGCGCGATGCAGTCGCGGTAGCTCTCGATCGCCTCACTCCTGCGCCCGACCGTCTTCAGGTGATGGGCCATGGCGCACAGTGCGCCGGTGCGCGAGGCGTCGAGTTCGAGCACCCTGCCGAAGGCGGCGATCGCTTCTTCGTGGCGGCCCGCAGAGCCGAGTACGCTGGCTTCGAGCATGCATGACTCGGGCTTTCCGGGCGCCAGCTCGAGGACCCGCCGCGCACTCGCGAGCGCCTCGTCGAACTTGTCCAGTTGCCGCTGGGTGTTCGCGAGATCGGCCCACGCGCGCACGAAGTGCGGCGCGAGTGCCACGGCCCGCTTGAGAAAGACTTCCGCCTCGCGATGGCGATCGTGTTCTCCGGCCATCTCCGCGAGCAGCCGGATCGCATCCACGTGGTCCGGGTCTTCCTTGAGTATCCTGCGATAGATCGCCTCGGCCTTGTCGTTTTCGCCTTGCTTGCGGTGGCGTTCCGCCTGCTCCAGGTCGCCGGCGAAGGCCATCCGGCGGCTGCGTTTTCCGTTCCGCCGGTCTTCGCTCCCGCCGGCGGCGAGTTGCCGTGCCTTCGCGACCTTGCGCCGGGTGAGGCCGAGGGCAGGATCGAGTTCCAGCGCCCGCGCGTAGGCGGCGCGGGCGCCTTCGGGGTCGCCTGCCGCGATCCTGAGGTCGCCCAGGGTGTCGTGGGCGAGGGGATGGTCCGGGTACTGCGCCAGTGCGGCCTCGACACGGCGGCGCGCCGCATCCAGCCGCCGAAGCGCGATGTCGGCCCGCGCTGCGAGACACAGCAGGTTGCCGTCGGCCGGGAACGCCTTGAGCGCGCGTTCGCAGGCGGCGGCTGCCGCTGCCGCATCGCCGCTCTGCAACAGGGCCGACGCGTGCCGGAACAATTCCTGCTGGCTCAGCGTTTCGGTTATCTTCGTGCTCCCGCGGCCGGCGGCGCCGGCGTCGTCATAAGTATGCACCATGAAGATTTTCAGGGATGTCGCCCGGCAGAAGGATTTCGTCATCACGGCGGAGCTCTTCCTGAAGCCGGAAACCGACCGCGAATCGGTCGCCGTACAGGCAGCAATTCTGCGCGGTCACGTGGACGGCGTGCTCCTGACGGACAACCAGGCCGGGCGGCTGCATCTCTCGCCCCTTGCCGCGGCGAGCCTGGTGCTCGCGGAGCGGCTGGACGCAATCGTGCAGATCGGCTGCCGGAATCGCAACCGCATCGCGCTCCTTGCGGACCTGCTGGGTGCGGCCGCCATAGGCGTCTCCAGCGTGTCGCTCGTACGGGGCCAGCGCGTCCCGGAGGGCTTTCGCCCACGGCCGAAGGCGGTACTCGACGTCGATCCCGGCGAACTCATCGCCATGGCCAGCCGGCTCAAGGACGACGACGGCCTCGTCGCGCTGCCGAACCTGTACGTCGGCAGTGACTTCACCCTGCACCGCCCGGCGCGCGGCTGGGAACCGGCCAAGCTGACCCGGAAGGCGGCGCAGGGCGCCCAGTTCGTGGTTTCGAACCTGTGCATGAACGTGGAAACGGTGCGGCGCTACATGGCACACGTGGTGGCCGCGGGCATACCCCGGCAGGTCGCCATTTACGTCGGCATTGCCGTGCCGGGCTCGGCGGACGACGCGCGCTGGCTCCGGGACGCGCGGCCGAACAACCTCGTGCCGAATTCGGTCGTCGAACGCCTGGAACGGGCGGCCGACCCGCGGCAGGAGGGCATCCGCATTGCCGCCGACCTCATCCGGGCCCTGAAGGCGATCCCCGGCGTGCGCGGCGCACACCTGGTCGCAACGCGCGACCTGGCCGCGATTCCGGCAGCGATCGAAGCATCATCGTAGGAGCGGCCGCCAGGCCGCGAATGGATCGTGCTGTCCGGCCGTGACGAAAGCGCAGGGGTATCCGCCCGCCTGCAATTCGCGGCGTTACCGCCGCTCCAACGATCCGGCGTGACTGTTGCTCCTACGCCTGGATCTGCCCCGGCGGCACGTAATCGAAGATGAACGTGATGCGGTCCTCCGCGCCCTTGTTCATCACCGAATGCGTCATCTGGTTGTTGATCTCGTAGGCCTCGCCCACCTTGAACTGGTAGGGGCGGCCGTCGATCATGAAGCGGACGCGCGGGTTGGTCGTGATCGGCACGTGGATGCGGTGGCCGCGGTGGAACGACGGGTGGCGGTCGGTGTGCGGCGTGATCTTTCCGCCGGCGATCAGCTTCGCCGCCATCGCGCGGATCACGGTACCGCCGGGCGGGTAGAAGCGCGAGAGAATGTCGTTCATCAGCGGCAGCGCCGTGTCCGCGAGGCGCGGCCAGCCGGGTTCGCGCTTCACGACGATGTCAGGCCAGCGCTCGATATCGACGAACAGCATCACGATGGACTGTGTCGCGTGATGCACCTCGAACGCCTCCTGCCGGTACTCGTCCTCGTGCCAGGCATCCTGCGCCTGCGCGAGGATCGCCTCGCGAAGCGCCGCGCTGTCGACCGGCCCGAGTTCGCGAAGTGGTTTGCCGATGTCCATGCGTTACCATGTGACCGGGAAAAGGCAGGTCATTCCACTCGAATTCGGGGCAGAGAGCAAGATGACGCGACGCGACCGGGAAGCCGTCACCTCGGCCGTAATGCTGGCCCTGGCCGCGGCGCTGCAGGCCTGTAACGGTACTTCGGAGGACGCATCGTCCGCGCCACCGGCAGAGGCCGGCGACGTTTTCGAGATCCGCTGCGGCGCGCTCCTCGACGGGGTCGGTGACCGGCTGCTCGACGACCGGGTGATCGGTATCCGGGACGCGCGCATCGTTTCCGTGACGCCCATCGGCGTCGCTGTCGCCGACGCCGATGACGGGCGGGCCCCCGACCTCGATCTCGGGGGCTACACCTGCCTGCCCGGGCTCATCGACACGCACGTCCACCTGGCGAGCCGGGCCTCCGATTCCTCCGACATGGCCGCGATTTATCGCCGCAGCATCGCGGAGACGACGCGCATCGCCGAGGCCAATGCCGCGACGACGATCGCGGCCGGCTTCACCACGGTGCGCAACGTCGGCGACTACTTCCCGGCGGCTGTTCTCGACCTCAGGCAACGCATCGAGGCAGGCGCGATCGCGGGGCCGCGGATCCTCACCGCGGGGCCGTACCTCACGATACCCGCCGGCGGCGGCGACCTCGTCATACCGGGGTTAGACGAGGCGGAGATCCCCGCGGCGGCGCGGCAGGGCGTCGCGCGCGGGCCGGAGGAGTTTGCCGACAAGGCGCAGGCGGCGATCGACGCGGGCGCGGATCACCTGAAGGTCATCGCGTCCGGCGCGGTGTTCGCGTTCGGCGGCGTACCGGGCGCGCCGGAGATGACCGAGGCGGAGATCGCCGCGGTCGTCGCGGTAGCGCGCGCTAACGGCGTCAAGGTGACCGCGCACGCACACGGCGCCGAGAGCATCAAACAGGCGATCCGCGCGGGCGTCGATTCCATCGAGCACGCGTCGCTCGCTGACGACGAAGCAATCGCCATGGCGGCCGGGCGCGGCGTGGCGTTCTCGATGGACGTGTACAACGGGACGTACACCGCCGAAGTCGGCGAGCAACTCGGCTATCCGGAGGAGTTCATGCGCAAGAACGACGAGACGACGGAGGCGCAGCGCATCGTGTTCGAGAAGGCGCATGCCGCGGGCGTGCCGATCCTCTACGGGACCGACGCCGCCGTGTACCCGCACGGACTGAACGCGCGCCAGTTCGAAGTCATGGTGGCGCGCGGCATGTCGCCGGCGGATGCGATCCGCTCGGCCACGTCGCTGGCCGCGGAGGAACTCGGCGTCGCCGGCGACGTCGGCGCACTCGTCCCCGGCCGCTACGGCGACATCGTGGCTGTGCGCGGCAACCCGCTCGAGGACATTTCCGTCCTCCAGGACATCGCGGTGGTCGTCAAGAGTGGTGAGGTCGTGCGGCCGTGAGTAACGCGACGCGCTGACCGGTCCCGTTCCGTCAGCCGCGGCGAGCGGCGGCGGGGACCACGAGCGCATCGACGGCGATCGCCGCTTCCGGCGTTACGATCACCGGGTTAACGTCGATCTCGTCGATCGCATCCGCGAGTTCGTGCACCAGCACCGAGAAGCGCGCCGCGAGTTCGCAGGCCGCCCCGATGTCGGCTGCCGGCTGGCCGCGTACGCCGTCGAATAGCGGCCTGAGCTTCAAGCCGTCGAGGTAGCGCCTCGCGTCGGCGGCGGAGAAGGGCGGCAAGGCGAACGTCACGTCCTTAAGCGTCTCGGCGAGGACCCCGCCAAAGCCCAGCAGCACGACCGGCCCGAACTGCGGGTCCTGCCGCGCACCGAGCAGGAGTTCCACGCCGGCCGCGACCATCGGGGCGACGAGAACCGCCGAGCCGAGCGCGGCGGAAAGGCGCTCGTAGGCTGCGAGCAGCTGGCTCTCCTCGGCGAGACCCAGGATCACGCCGCCGCGCTCGGTCTTGTGTGCGAGGCCCGGCTGCGCGGATTTCAATGCGACCGGGTAGCCGAGCTGGCGCGCGGCCAGGGCGGCGGCTTCCGCCGAGGATACGGGCACGGGCCGCGAGGTCCGCACTCCGAAATGCTCGAGCAACGCGAGCGAATCCGCCTCGCCGAGCGGTGCGGATGCAGCGCGCAGCTGCTGGCGCCAGGTATCGGCGGTGCGGCGGTCCGTCGCCGGCGGCTCGGATGGCGCGCGCGCGAGGAAGTCGCGGTAAGCGAACAGGGCCCGCACGCCGCCCAGGAAGGACCAGACGCCGTCCAGCACGGGCATGCCGGCGTGCGTGCTCGACACGACCGCCGGGTCGTGCCCGGTTCCCTGGCGCGCCGCGACGAGGGCCACCGGTTTGGCCGTCGCCGCGTGCGCCGTCGCCAGGTACCGGAGGTAGCTTTCGTACACGGTGCCGCCGGGCGCACGGTCGTGCACCACGGCGCCGAGCGCCGCGCCGGGGTCGGCGAGCAGGCGCGCGAAACACTGTGCCATGTACTCTGGCGCGCCCTCGCCGCCGCGGCTCCAGGCGTCGAGAGGGTTCACGGCCGGCAGCTCCGGGGGCAGCAGTTCGGCGAGCGCCGTCACGGTCGCGGGCGCGAGCGTCGCGAGCGGCACACCCGCGGCGTCGGCGAGGTCGACCATGAGCTGGCGCTCGCCGCCCGAGTCGTGCAGCGTCACGAGGCCGCCGGGACCGACCGGGTTCATTGCCGCGAACAGGATCAGCATGGTCGTCCATTCGTCCTGGTCGCGTGCGCGCTGCACCCCGTAGCGCTCGAAGAGCGCGTCGTACGTGGCGTCGTCGCCCGCCATGGCGCCCGAGTGCGATACCGTCAGGTGCGCGGCAGCGTCAGTCCGCCCCGTCTTCAGCGCAACGATCGGTATGCGCTTCCGCACTGCCTTGGCGAGCGCCGCGCGAAAGCCCTCGGGATTGCGGGCCGTTTCGACGAACAGGCCGACGACACGCGTCTCCGGCATGTCGAGGACGAAGTCCAGGTACTCGTCCATGCTGACCGAGACCTCGTTGCCGGTGGAGACCGCGAACGAGATCGCGAGCCGCGCCTCGCAGTCGATGATGCCGGACATACCGGAGCCCGAGTGGCTCAGGATCGCGACGTTGCCGGGCGGCGGATGGTCGGTGCTGTCGAAGCCGCAGGCCCAGACACCGTCGCGGACGTTGTAGTAGCCCATGCCGTTCGCACCGCAGACGAGCATGCCGGCGTCCCGGACGCGGGCACGGACCCGCTCCGCCAGCCGCGGCGGTTCATCGTCGTCGAGCGACAGCGACGACATGAGGACCGCGGCGGGGACACCGGCGGCAATCGCGTCCTCGAGCGCCGCCTCGATGCGTGCGTCGCCGACGGCGAAGATGACGAGGTCCGGCACGTCCGGCAACGCCGCGACGGACGGGTAGCAGCGCCGCCCGTCAAGTTCCCCGTAGCCCGGGTTGACCGGGTACACCGGGCCGGCAAAACCGCCTTTCTCGAGGTTGGCGAGCGCCCATGCGCCCATCGAATCGCGGCGCGCGGACGCGCCGACGACCGCCACGGAGCGCGGACGCAGGAGGGCGTCGAGCCGATGCACCGGCCGGCGGTCGATGGCGGTACTCCTAGGGAGACTCTGCAAAAGTCCCGGCGCACACGTTGCTGTCAAATCGTCTGTCGCGCGACGCGCGCCGCAGCGCGTATCGGGATACGCGCAAGGTGCGCAACAAAGCGACAGACGATTTGACAGCAACCCTTTTCATATCAATTCCTTAGCCGGGCCGGCCGGATCTCGGGCGAGGCCGCGTTGCGCCTCGCTCATGTACGTACAGTACACGTCGCTCGTTGCGCCTTGCCTCGCCCGAGATCCGACCGGCGTGTGCGTCGGGACTTTTGCAGAGTCTCCCTAGTACGGGCCGGGCGGCGTGGCGCTGCGCCGGGCCGGGGACCAGAACGGCTTGTCCACGACCGTGGCCGGGGCCATCTTGCGGCTCCAGTGCATCTCGCGCTGGTAGTAGATCTCGACCCAGACGGTGTCGCCGGGCATGCCGTGCGGCGCGCGCACCGTGCCGATTGCGATGTTCTGCTTGCAAACCGGCGACCAGGCCGCCGAGGTGATGAACCCGATCGCCTCGCGGTTCTTGCGCTGCTTCGCGAAGACGTAGGAGTTGTGCGCGGGCTTGTTGCCCTCGATGTCCAGCTTTACGAGGCGCCACGTCGAGCCGCGCCTGGCCTCCTCCGCGAGTGCGCGGCGGCCGTTGAACACGGGTTTCTTGAAGTCGACCAGCCACTCGAGGCCGAGCTCGAGCGGCGAGCGTGACCGGCCCGTCCGCACCGTCTCGTCGGCGGGCAGGAATTCCTGGTAGGCCGCGAGGAAGCCGGCCTCGATACGCGCGTGTTCGAGCGCCTCGGTGCCGATGGCGCGGATGCCGAACAGGCGGCCCGCCTCGAACAGCGCGTCCCACAGGGCCTCGGCCTTGCCGGGCTCGATCCAGAGCTCATAGCCGAGATCGCCGGTGAAGCCGGTGCGCGAGACCATGAGTTCCGAGCCCTCGAAGTCCACGTGCGTGAGCCCGAACGGCTTCAGGTTCTGAAGTTCCGCGTAACCCATCGCCGAGAGGACGCTGTAGGAGGTCGGGCCCTGTACGGCGAGCGCCGCGATCTCGTCCGTCTCGTGCCTTACGTCCACGTCGAAGCCGAGCTTTGCGGCCGTTAGCCAGGCGTAGTGCCGCTCCTGCGAACACAGGCGATACTCGCCCTCGCGCAGGTGAAAGATAGTGCCGTCGTCGATGACCTGGCCCTGGTCGTCGCACCACACGGCGTAGGCGACGCGGCCGGGACCGATCTTGCCCATGTCGCGGGTGACGAGCCGGTCGAGGTACGCGCGCGCGTCCGGTCCCGTGATGCGGTACTTGGTCATCGGCGTCAGGTCGAAGACCGCGGTCGCGTTGCGGATGGCGAAGTACTCGATGTCCGGGCAGAACAGCGCGTCCGGCGTCGTGTAGCCTTTCCACGTGTGCCAGTTGTTGAGCGTGTCGAGGCCGGCGATCCGCGAGTGGAACGGCGTCTGCAGGCGGCCCTGCGGTACCTGGTAGGCGGTCATGCTTTGTCCCTCGCGAGAATCCTCCGGGCCGCGTTGCGGCCCGGCGCGCCGCTGACGCCGCCGCCGGGGTGCGTGCCCGCGCCGCAGAGGTACAGGCCGTCGAGCGGCGGCGCGTATTGCGCCGCGCCGTTTATGGGGCGGACGAACAGGAACTGGTCGAGCGTCAGCTCAGCGTGGTGCCAGTGGCCGCCGCTGATATGGAACTCGCGCTCGATGTCCGCGGGCGTCAGCAGTTCGCTCGCCGTGACCAGCGACTCGAGGCCCGGCGCGTAGCGGGCGATCGTACCGATGACGGTCCTCTCGAACGCCGCCCTGGTCGCATCGCTCCAGCCGGCCCGCAGCGCATGCGGCGCGTACTGCACCACCGCAGACAGCACATGCTTGCCGGCGGGTGCGAGGCCCGCGTCGGCGATCGTGGGCAACGTGATCTCGACGACCGGGGCGGGCGAGGTCTCCCCGTACTTGGCCGGGTTGAAGGCGCGCTCGACGTAGTTTTCGTCCGGCGCGATCACGAGCCGCTGCGACAGGTCCTGCCGCGTGAGGCCGGTGAATTCCGGGAGCTCGTCGAGGGCGAGGTGCAGCTTGGCGGCATTGCCGGCCGCGCGCAGGCGCTCGACGCGGCGCGCGAAGCCCGTCTCGAAGTGCCTGAGGCCGACCAGCTCCGCGAGCGTGCGTTTCGGGTCGGCGTTCGAGATAACCGTGTAGCTCTCGAAGCGCTCGCCCGATGCGGACTCGACACCGGTCACCCGGCCGTTCTCGACGACGATGCGCGCGACCGGCATGCCGGTGCGGATCGTGGCGCCGCTGCTCCGCGCCACGTGCGCGAGTTCGTCGGCGATCGCACCCATGCCTCCCGCCGGCAGCGCGAGGCGGCCGTGACCGCCGGCGAGACGGTATAGATACGTGAGGATCGTGTTCGGCGAGCGCGGCCCGAGGTGCGTGCCGAGCACGGCATCGAGGCTGACGGCGCCCTTGAGGAGGCCGCTCTCGAAGCGTTCCACGACCTCGTCGTAGATGTTCATGCCGATCAGGCGCAGGAACTCGCGCATTTCGACCTTGCCGAGCCGGCGGATGTCCCAGCCGAGCTGCGCAAGCGTCATCACGTCGTGGCGGTTCTTCGTGCCGAGGCGCGGCGGCGGCTTGTTGAGGTACGTCTCGAGCAGGTCCGCGAAGCGCGTCATCCGCCGGCGGAAATCGCGGTACTCGGCGGCATCGGCATCCGACACGCCGCTCACGGCATCGCCGGTGAGGCGCACGTGCGCGCCATCCCCGCCGAGCGCGATCGTCTCGAGCCCGTCGCGGGCCAGCCGGGGCGCCAGTCCCAGGTCCTTCCGCACCGCGGGCTGGAGCTGGTAGAGCAGGTGGGCGCAGGCGGAGACGGAA
>DASUOE010000109.1:0-32180 GCA_036276805.1 Woeseiaceae bacterium
CTACTACGCCGGCTGGGCCGACAAGCTGGCCTACTCCGGCTACGGCAGCACGCCCCTGGGCGTGGCCGGCCAGGTGATCCCCTGGAACTTCCCGCTCCTGATGGCGGCGTGGAAGATTGCGCCCGCGCTCGCCTGCGGCAACACGGTCGTGCTGAAACCCGCGGAAACCACGCCGCTCACGGCGCTCAAGCTCGCCGAGCTCATCGCGGACGCGGACCTCCCGCCCGGCGTCGTCAACATCGTGACGGGCGCGGGCGAGACCGGCGCGCTGGTCGTGAGCCACCCCGACGTCGACAAGGTGGCGTTCACCGGGTCGACGCAGGTCGGCCGGTCGATAATGCGTTCGCTCGCCGGCTCCGGGAAGAAGTACACGCTGGAGCTCGGGGGCAAGGCCGCCAATGTCGTCTTCGCGGACGCCGCCATCGACCAGGCGGTCGAAGGCATCGTGAACGGCATCTTCTTCAACCAGGGCCACGTCTGTTGCGCGGGCTCGCGGCTCCTCGTGCAGGAGTCGGTGGCTGATGAAGTCATCGAGAAACTCAAGGACCGCATGCGGACGCTGATCGTCGGCGACCCGCTCGACAAGAACACGGACATCGGCGCGATCAACTCGCCGATGCAGCTGGAGAAGATCCGCAGCTACCTCGACGTAGGGCGCGAGGAGGGCGGCACGATGTTCCAGCCCGAATGCCGCCTGCCGGGGAAGGGCTACTGGTGCCCGCCGACCATCTTCACGAACGTCGCGCAGTCGAACCGTGTCGTCCAGGAGGAGATCTTCGGGCCGGTACTCGCGATCCAGACGTTCCGGACCTTCGACGAGGCGCTCACGAAGGCGAACAACACGCCCTACGGCCTCTCGGGCGGCGTCTGGACCGACAAGGGCGCGAAGATCTTCAAGATGACCGCGGGCGTGCGCGCCGGCGTCGTCTGGGCGAACACCTTCAACAAGTTCGACCCGGCCGCGCCGTTCGGCGGCTACAAGGAATCCGGCGTTGGCCGCGAAGGCGGGTTGCACGGCCTCGATGCCTACGTCCGGCTGGAGGCGCGCTGATGACGACGAACGAACGTATCGCGGTCGCGAAGACCTACAAGATCTACATCGACGGCAAGTTCCCGCGCACGGAGTCCGGGCGCTACTTCCCGCTGAAAGGAAAGGGTGGCAAGGTGCTGGCCAACGTCTGCCGCTCGAGCCGCAAGGATTTTCGCAACGCCGTCGTCGCGGCGCGCAAGGCACAGCCCGGCTGGGCGGCGGCGAGCGCGTACCTGCGCGGGCAGATTCTCTACCGCATCGCCGAAATGCTGGAGGGCCGCGCCGCGCAGTTCGCGGCGGAACTCGGCCTGCAGGGTGCAACGGAGAAGCAGGCGGCGCGCGAGGTGGAGACGTCGATCGACCGACTCATCTACTACGCGGGGTGGGCGGACAAGTACCAGCAGGTGTTCAGCGCGGTGAATCCCGTCGCGTCGTCGCACTTCAATTTCTCGGTGCTCGAGCCCACCGGCGTGGTCGCGATCATCGCTCCCGACGACAGCGGGCTCATTGGGCTCGTCTCGAACGTCGCGCCGGCAATCGCGGGCGGCAATACCTGCGTGGTGCTGGCATCCGAAAGCCGGCCGCTCTCGGCGGTGAGCTTTGCCGAAGTCCTGCACGCCGCCGACGTGCCGCCGGGCGTCGTCAACATGCTCACAGGCTTTCGCGCGGAGCTCGCCGGCCAGTTCGCATCGCACATGGACGTGAACGCGATCGTTCACGCCGAAAGCGCGCGCCAGGCCGTTGCCGCGATCGAGGAGCAGGCGGCCGAGAACATCAAGCGGGTGGTCGGCCGCGCGGGCAGGGACTGGCTGAAGGCGGAGCACGAGAACCCCTACCTGATCCGCGACACGCTCGAGGTGAAGACGACCTGGCACCCGGTTGGCGCGTAGGAGCGGCGGTAACGCCGCGACCACGGCTTCGACCGGCTTGCGGTGGAGTTCACCTTGGAGATCCGGCCGCGCCATTTTTTGCGCGGTGTTCCGGATGCGCCGGATTCGCGGCGCGAGCGCCGCTCCTACGGGCGGTAGTCGGCGAGCACGTCCGGCGGGATACGGGCGCCCACGCGCTGGATGACCTGGGTCGCGCAGTGCGTGCCGAGCCGCGCGCATTCCGCGAGCGACGCGTCGGCGGCCCACCCGTACAGGAAGCCCGCGCAGTACGCGTCGCCGGCGCCGGTCGTGTCGACGACCTGCGCCACGGGCGTCGCCGCCTGCACGACACGTTCGTCGCCCTTGACGATCACCGAGCCCTTCGCGGAGCGGGTCAGCACGAACAGGCTGCCGTAATCCGCGACTCTCTTTGCGGCGGCATCGAAGTCCGCGGCCTCGAGCAGCTCGACGATCTCGTTTTCATCCGCGACGACGATGTCGAGGCCGCCTTCGATCGCGGCGAGGTATTCCTTTCGGTGGCGCTGTACGCACCACGCGTCCGACAGCGACAGCGCGACCGCGGCGCCGACGTCGGCGGCGATCTCCATTGCCTTTGCCGCGAGGGCGGGGCCTTCCGCGATGTCCCACACGTAGCCCTCGAGCAGGACGACCTTCGGCCGGCCGAAGGTCGCGCGGGTGACGTCGGCGACACCGAGCTCGGTGCACGACCCGAGGTAGGTGTTCATGGTCCGCTGCCCGTCCGGCGTGATGAGGATGTAGCTGCGCGCGGTCGGCGCGCCGTCGGTGGCCGGTTCGAGCCGGATGTCCACGCCGAGCGAGCGCATGTCGTGATTGAAGATCTCGCCGAGCTGGTCGTTCTGCACGTGCCCGATGTACGCGGCCGAACCGCCGAGCGTCGCGAAACCGGCAATCGTGTTGGCGACCGAGCCGCCCGACATCTCCGTCGCGGGTCCCATGCGCGCATAGATCTCGCGCGCACGCGCTTCGTCGATGAGGTTCATGGCGCCGACCGTTGCACCGATCTCGGCGATGAACGAGGGTTCGACGTGCGCGAGAACGTCGACGATGGCGTTGCTGATCCCGAGCAGCTGGCGCTGCTGCGGCCCGCCCGGTGGCCTGTCGGGGGTTTCCGGCATTTCCTCTCCCTGCTCGAGCGACGTGTTGCGGGACGACCGCTTAAGGGCGGCAACCGGCAGCATAGCCTACACGCTGCGTCCCGTTCGGACGACCCGGGCGCATCACCGGTGCAGGGGCGTGCGCTTTGCGCTACTCTCGGCGCGGGTCCGCACCATCCGGCGACTGCCGGGGAACCGGGGAGTTTCGATGCGCAAGTCGGGCAGCCTGCTGATACCGCTCAGCATCATCACTGCGTGGTACGCCGCGTGGGTCCTCCTTGTCGTCTTGCTGCTCGACCGGTTTCCCGGCCTCGCCGTCTACCTTCCGCTGGGCGGCATCGAGGAACTCGCGATGTCGGACGTCAACAGCTTCGAGCCGGTGTACACGAACATCGAGCGCACGGTGCTGTCTTCGCGCGGTCCGGTGCAGCTCATGTTCGCCAGTATCGGCGCGGCCGTCATGACCGTGCCGGTGTCCTGGGTGTACTTCACGACGAGCCGCCAGGCCCGTATCGAGCAGCCGTTCCTGCAAACGATCATGATCCTGCCGATCGTCGTCACCGGCATCGCCATGATCGTGCTGAACAGCATCGCGCTCGCATTCAGCCTCGCGGGTATCGTGGCGGCCGTGCGCTTCCGTTTCACCCTGGACCAGCCGTCGGACGCGATGTACATCTTCGTCGCCATCGGCATCGGCCTTGGCGCGGGCATCGGTGCGCTCGGTGTCGCCGCGGTCATCTCCGCGGCGTTTTGCTACGCGACGATGATCATCTGGAAGCTGGAGTACGGCAAGACGCTTGCCGGGCCGTTCCTGACGATGCTGACGCGCCGTGACCCTGGCGAAGACGATTACTGAGGTGGCGGACCACGACCGCGAGCGGGGCGGCGAGGGCGCGAACCCGGCCTCCGGCAGGCGCGTGCTGCTCGTCCACGGGCGCGACTTCAAGCCGCAGAGCGACACGCTGCTGCACATGTCCCGCGACGCCATAGTCAGCGGACTAAAGCGCGACTTCCCCGACGCGCAGACGGCTGCGGAGGACCTGGAACTCGAACTCGCCTGGTACGGCGACCTGTCCGGTGACGTGCTCCTGAGCCAGGGCAGGCGTTACGACGAGCGGCTGGACGTAGGCGACCGGCACAATGCGCTCAAGGCACTCAAGCAGCTGACGGCGCGCAAGCGCTTCGGAATCCACCATTACGACCGCCTGCCCGGCAAGTCCGCGCTCAAGGAATTCGTCGCGGACATGGCACTGCCGGTGCTCGCGAACCTCGGGATGTGGCACGGCGTCTGCCGCCGGCATGCGCCGGACTTCGCGGAGTACCTGCGCCGCGAAAGCGAATACGCCGCTGCGGTGCGTGACCGCGTCCGCGCCCGGCTCGAGGCGATGTTCGCGCGCGGGGACCGGATACTCCTCCTGACGCACGGCACCGGGTCCGTCGTGGCGTGGGACGTCCTGTGGCAGCTGTCGCAGGAGAACGTCACGGGCAAGGTCGATCTCTGGGTAACCACCGGGTCGCCCCTCGGCGACACGCAGGTGCGCCGGCACCTCCTGGGCGCGGACCGGCCGGCCGGGGCGCGCTTCCCGACCAACGTGATTTCCTGGTGCAACGTGTCCGCCGAAGACGACTTCACCTGTCACGACAAGACGCTGGCGAACGACTACCGCAGGATGCTCGACGACCGGCTCGTCAGCGTGATCCGCGACTTCCGCATCTACAATCACGCGGTGCGCTACGGCCGCTCCAACCCGCACAGTTCGGTGGGCTACCTCATCCACCCGCGCCTGAGCCGCATCGTCGCGGACTGGCTCGGCGTGGTCCCCGCGCCCGCGCCCGCCGCCGACGAGGACGACGACTGAGCGGGGGATCGCGGCCCGGTTACCGGCTCACTCGACGCACCGGTCGACGATCTGCTTCTGCACGTCGTCGGGATCCCCGATCGTCCTGAAGAACTTGTCCATGAAGCCGCGCATGTCCTTGCGCGGCCAGGACGCGAGCGCATCCAGGTAGTCGATCCAGGCGTACAGCTCCGCTTCGTGTTCCCTGAAGAGCGCAAGCGATTGCGCGGTGTAGTCGATATGGGCGCAGCGGCCGCGATACAGCCGCGTCTGTACGTCACGAATGCCGAAGCGCGGATTCGGCGATGCGTAGTCCGTGTTCACCATGCCGGACATGTCGAAGTCGTACGGCACCGGGAAGTACGGCCCGCCGTCCGGGCCGAACAGCGTGCTGTTGTGGCAACAGGTGTCGCCGGCGGGTCCCGCCATCGGCGAAAAGTCGGTGTTGCCGATGAAATAGTGGAAGATCGCAGCGAGGTTCGTGTACGCCGGGTCCAGGGTGTCGGCGGTGGTGCGCTCCAGCGTCGACGGCGGCAGTCCCACGCGCTTTGCCAGGCGCTCGTCGCTCTCGATCAGGATACCCGGCGCGACGAAGTTCGACCTCGGATCTTCGGTGTTTTCCCAGGTGATCTCTAGCAGGCGGACGCGGTAACTCAGGTCCGACAGCGTATTGAACATGCGGTACACCAGGTACTCGCGCAACAGGAACTGCTGGTTGCGGCGGGAATCGTTCTTGCAGTGCGTGACCAGTTTGAGCTTGTCCTGGGCGTCGAACAGCGTGCCCTCGACTTCGGATTTCCTGAAATCGAGACGCAGCGGCGCGAACGGGCAGACGTCCCGCTGCCGGCGGTAGTTGCCGCGCGTCCGGATGTCGACGGCGACGGTGACGAGGCTGCCGTCGGCAGCGTTCCAGCGCGCTGTGCCTGCGAGTTCCTCCTCGTCCGGGCGCTCTTCCATCAGCGTGGTGAGCGGCGCGGCGATGTGCAGTGCGAGTACCTCGTCGGACCGGAACAGGGGGTCGGCGTCGCCAAAGGTCTGCGCGCCAGCCGTTGGCAGGCACGAAATCAGCAGCACTACCGCGGTCAGGCGCATGCGGGGCGACGGTGGCGGAAGAGGCCCCGGAGCTTAACAAAATGCCGTGCAAATTGCCGGGCCCGGGTCTTGTCTCTACACTGGCGCGACCCGGCGTGGAGGGTTCGCGTGTGCGCACGTTTTGCCTGTTGCTCCTGGTTTGCGGAGGCGTCGCCAGCGCGGCACCGTCGGCATGGCGCGTCGAGGGCGTGGAGCGCATCGTCGCCATGTCCGACGTGCACGGCGCGTACGCGGCGATGGTGCGCACGCTGCAGAACGCGGCGGTGCTCGACGCCGACGACGCCTGGTCGGGCGGCGCCGCGCACCTCGTCATAGCCGGCGACCTGCTGGACCGCGGGCCCGATTCCCGGGCGGCCATGGACCTGCTCATGCGCCTCGAAGGCGAGGCCGCCGCCGCCGGCGGGCGCGTGCACGTGCTGCTCGGCAACCACGAGGCGATGAACCTCATGGGCGACCTGCGCTACGTGTCGCCAGAGGAATACGCGGCGTTCGCTCCCGACGAGACCGCCCCGGACAGGGAAGCGGCGTTCGCGGCCTGGGCGGCACGCGAGGCCGCGGGGGACGAGGGCGCCGCCCGTGTCCGCTTCGACACGGCCTACCCGCCGGGCTATTTCGCCCACCGGCGGGCGTTCGTGGCGGATGGCGCCTACGGCCGCTGGCTGCTCACGAAACCGGTGATCGTGGTCCTCGACCGGACCGCGTTCGTGCACGCGGGACTGTCCCCTCTCGTGACACGCGACGGCCTGGACGGGGTGAACGCGATGGTCGGCGACCTCGCGGGCTATGTCCGTGCCCGCGGGGACCTCGAACGGGCCGGCCTGCTGCTGCCGACGGACGATATCGACGTCCTGATGCAGGCGGCGGACCGCGCCACCGCACCGGCGCAGCCGGTCGACGCTGCCCTGGCCGTCGTCGCGGCGTTCGCCGATTCCGACCTCAATGCGCCCGACGGGCCGCTCTGGTACCGAGGCAACGTGCACTGCGGTGAACTCGTCGAGGAAGGCCGCCTGGGCGAGGCTCTCGCGGCCATCGGCGCGGATCGCGTGGTGATCGGCCACACGCCGACGCCGAACCGCCAGGTGCTGCAGCGGATCGACGGCCGCGTCGTCGAAGTCGACACCGGCATGCTGGCGAGCCACTACGGCGGCCGCGGGCATGCGCTTGTCATCGAGGGAGACAGCCTCCGCGTGGTGTCCGAAGAAAGCGCGGAGTCGCTGGCGGTCGCGGAGCACCCGCGCGATGTGGGCCCGCGTCCGGCCGGTCTCGCCGCCGCCGCGGATCTCGAGCGGCTGCTGGAAAAGGGCAAACTCGGCGCCGTGACCGAGGACGCCGAGGGGCGTAGCGTCGTGACCGTGGGCGATGGTGAGACGTCCGTGCAGGCCGTGTTCCGGCCGCGCGCATCGCGCGACGCCGACCCGGAGCTCGCCGCCTATCGGCTCGACCGCTGGCTCGAACTCGACATGGTGCCGGTGACCGTCGCCCGCGAGGTCGATGGCAAGCACGGATCGCTGCAATACCTGCCCCCGGGCGTCGTGAACGAGGGCCAGCGCACGGCGAGCGGGCAGGGCGCCAGCGCCTATTGCCCGCTCGTGGACCAAGTGCAGGCGATGTACGTGTTCGACACCCTTATCTACAACGAGGGCCGCACCCGCGACCGCATACTCTACGACCCGGACGGCTGGCAGCTCATGCTCGTCGGGCACGATCGGGCCTTCGCGCCGCGCAAGGGGCGCCCCGCGTATCTCGCGAAGGCGCCGATGATCGTCACCGACGGCTGGCGCGAGGCGCTCTCGGCGCTCGACGAGGCGGCGCTCGAGAAGGCGCTCGGCGATGCGCTGGGCAAGCGCCAGAGGCAGGCGTTGCTCGCGCGGCGCGACGAGCTTCTGGACGAAGCCGGCCAGGCCGGCCAGGGCGGCTAGGGCGAACCGGACGCCGCGCGCTCAGGGCATCATCGCGATGCACTCGATCTCGACGCGTGCGCCGAGCGCGAGGCCGCTCGTGCCGAGTGCGCTGCGGGCCGGCGGGTTCGTGAAGAAGGTGCGGTAGACCTCGTTCATCGCGCCCCATTCCGCCATGTCGGCGAGAAAGACCGTGCACTTGACGACCCGGTCCATCGACGTCCCGAACCGCTCGACCGACGCACGGATGTTCTCGAGCGTCTGTTGCGTCTCCGGCTGGATGCCGCCCGGGGCGAGCTCCCCGGATTCCGGCTCGATCCCGATCGCACCGGAGAGGAACAGGAAATCCCCGGCTCGGACCGCTGCCGAGAACGGCAGGTTCATGTCTTCGGTCCCCGGTGACTTAAGGAAGGCCACATCGGGCGTGACCGGTGCCACGGTAGCCTGGTCCGCGCAGGCGGCAACCAGGGCGGCGGTGCAGAGCAGCGGGATTCGGTGCATTTTTCGGTTCCTCACAGGTTCAGGGCGGCAGCGGCCGCTCGTATCCGGTCGGCGGCGCGGAAGGCGAGCGCCATGATCGTCATCGTGGGCTGGCCGCGACCGGATGTGACGAAGCTCGAGCCATCGCAGATAAACAGGTTCGGCACGTCGTGGCTGCGATGATCGCGGTCGACGACGGAGGTGGCGGGATCGTCGCCCATCCGGCAGGTCCCGAGCAGGTGCGCGCCGCCGATCGTCGGGAGGAGCGGCAGTGACCATGTCTTCGCGGCGCCGGCCGCGTCGAGGATTGCCATGCCCTTGTCGTTCAGGAACTCGGCGGTCGCGAGGTCGTCGGCATGGTCGCGGTAAGTCACGCGGATCGCGGGCCGGCCCCAGCGGTCGCGGCTCTCCGGGTCCAGCGTGATGTTGTTGCGGTCCACGGCGAGCGAGGTGGTGCTCGCGACGATGGACATCTGCCGCGTGAAGTTGTGGGCCATGGCGTCCTTGAATGCGGCGCCCCACGCCGGCACGTCCGGCGGCATCCCGATGAGCGCGTGCAGTATCGGCGTCGCCGACCACAGCGGCCGCGCGTCGAGCCCGCCGCCGCCGTAGTAACCGCGCGCCGGGTCGGCGTCGTAGAAGTCGTGGACGATCCGCGTGACCTGCACGCCCTTGTAGTCGTTCAGCGGGTGTTCGAATACGCCCTGCGCGGCCGCGTGCGCGTTGAACATGAGGTTGCGCCCGACGAATCCGCTCGAGTTGGCGAGCCCGTCCGGGTGCGCCGCGCTCGCGGACATGAGGAGCAGGCGCGGCGTCTCGGCGCCGTTCGCCGAGAGGATAACGGCCTTGGCCTTCTGGCCGCGCTCGCGCCCGTCGCGGTCGTAGTACAGCACCTCGCTCGCGCGCCCGCGTTTGTCCGTTTCTATGCGGAAGACAGCGGAGTCGGGCCGGATCTCGCAACGCCCGCTCGCTTCCGCGAGCGGGATCATTGCGACGAGCGTCGAGGACTTTGCGCCGACCTCGCAGCCGAAGAACATGCAGTAACCGCAGTTAATGCACCCCGGCCGGCCGTTGAACCGCTGCGACAGGATGGCGTGGGGCTCGGGCTGGCACGTCAGCCCGAGCCTGGCCGCGCCGCGCTCCATCAGCACGCCGGAGGACTTTACCGGGATCGGCGGCAGCGGGAAGGGCTTCGAACGCGGCGCGTCGTTCGGGCCGGGCGCGCCCGACACGCCGATCTCCCAGTCGACTTTCGTGTAGTAAGGCTCGAGTTCCGCGTAGTCGACAGGCCAGTCGGCGAAATTCGTGCCCTCTATGGGACCGAGCAGGGAACGCTCTTTGAAGTCCACCTCGCGAAAGCGCCAGAAGTTGGCCGTGAAATGCACGCTCGAGCCGCCGACGCCCTGCGCATATTCGATCGGCGGCCGGTCCGGGCGCACCGCGATCTCGCTCTCGTCGCGTCGGAATGTCTGGCCGCTGACGTCAGTTCCGCCGCCGGAGAGTTCGCCGCGAAACAGCACCGCGAGCTCGTCGTGGCCGAAATCTTTCGCTCGCCGGTAGGGGCCCTGTTCGAGCACGACGACGTCGAAGCCCGACGTGGAGAGCTCCTTCGCGAGGATGCCGCCGGCGGAGCCGGAACCGACGATCACGAAGTCGACGGGCTCGTCGAGCGCGTAGCGGACGTCAGTCATAGCCGTCCGCCTCGCCGACGCCGTCGCGCGCCGCTTCCGCGTCGTAGTAGCCGAACGGGTATTGCCAGCCGCCATGGTGGCCCTCGAAGCCGATGACGTCCCAGCCGACGTGATCGCGGTTGCCGCCGTAGCGCTCCATCGAGAAGAAACCGAAGATCGTCATTACGCGCAGGAGCTCGAAGTACGGCCGCGACTCGACCGCGGCAAGAGCGGCGTCCTGCGCCTCTGGCGGCAGCTCGGCGAAACGCGCCGGCAGGGCTCGGTTCAGGTCCGCGAGGCCCTCGAGGGCGAACGCCAGACTGCCCGCCATCTCGGTGGCGAACGCCTGATCGAAGAAGTGAATCACGCCGGCTTCGGTCGCGCCGGGCGTATCGGTCGTCGGGATGATGCGTGCGGCGATGGCGGCGAAATCGCCTGCGTCCGACGCGTCGAGCACCCGGAAGCGGGCCTCGTCGTCACGCGCATCGCACGCCGCCTGCACCATGGCCGCCATCGCGACCGGCGCGGTCCGCGCCAAGAGCTGCGCCGCCGACGCCGCGCCGGCGGTGGTGAGGAACAGGCGCCGCGACACGAATGAGTTCATGGCCATCGTCGGTATTAGCACCCCCGTTTGCCCCGGCAAAGTAGCACAGGCGCCGGTGAAAAGCTTCGCACGCAATTCAAGCGCCCGACTGCACCGGAGCGGGGCAGGCGGGACCGGGCAGGCCGTATAATGGCCGGCAACAGCGAGGGCGACGAAGCGGACGATGGATTCGACATGGGCCGACTGACGACACACGTACTCGACACGGCCAACGGCCGGCCGGCGGCGGGCGTCGCGGTGCGTGTCTGCCGCGCGGGCGAGCCGGCACGGATCCTGGCCGCCACCGTCACGAACGCCGACGGCCGCGCGCCGCGCCCGCTCCTCGAGGGGCCGGCGTTCGTCGACGGTGCCTACGACATCGAGTTCGACATCGGGGCCTATTTCGGCAGCCTCGACCCGCAGACGGGCGAAACGCCGTTTCTCGACACGGTGGTCGTGCGCGTGCGCCTCGCCGGGAACGCCGACTACCACGTACCACTGCTCGCCTCGCCCTGGAGCTACACCACCTACCGGGGAAGCTGATGCCGGGGCCCGCCACGAACGACCGCGCCGCCCGGAGCATCCGGTTCCTGCTCGACGGGGAGATCGTCACCGTCGACAACCCGGACCCCACGCGCACGGTGCTGCAGTACCTGCGCGAGGACCTGCGCCGCACGGGCACGAAGGAGGGCTGCGCCGAGGGCGACTGCGGCGCGTGCACGGTCGTGGTCGGCACGCCCGCGGGGGAGGGGCTCGAGCTCAGGGCGGTGAACGCCTGCATCCGGTTCCTGCCCACGCTCGACGGCACCGAACTCTTTACCGTCGAGTCGCTCGCCGACGCTGCCGGTCTGCACCCGGTCCAGCGGGCGATGGTGGAGGCCCACGCGTCGCAATGCGGCTTCTGCACGCCGGGCTTCGTGATGTCGCTGTTCGCGCTCTACAAAAATCCCGCGTTCAATGCCGTGGACCGGCCCGGGCGGCGCGACATCGATGAGGCGCTCGCCGGCAACCTGTGCCGCTGCACCGGTTACCGCCCGATTGTCGCTGCGGCGCAGGCGATGTACGACGGCGCGGGCGAGGGCGACGATGCCGGCAACGCTTCCGGCAACGCTTCCGGCGACCATCCCGGCGACAATAGCGGCGCCTGGCTGCGCGCGCCGGGCAATACCTGCCCGCTGCCGCCCGGGCGTGCCCGCCGGCTGGAAGCGCTCGCGCGGCGTGCGCCGCTCGACATCCGTCACGGGCAGCGCCGGTTCACCGCGCCGACGAGCCTCGACGGGCTGGCGGCGGCGCTCGCGGAGCGCCCCGGCGCCACGTTGCTCGCCGGCGGCACCGACGTCGGCCTGTGGGTGACGAAAGCGCTCCGGGAACTCGACGACATCGTGTACGTAGGCCGCGTGCCGGAACTGAAGCGCCTGGCCGTCGCCGGCGACGCGCTCGAAATCGGTGCGGGCGTGTCGCTCGCCGATTCCGTGCCCGCACTCGTCGCGCGCTACCCGGGCCTCGAGGAGATGTTCGCTCGCTTCGCCTCGCCGCCGATCCGGAACGCGGGGACGCTCGGCGGAAACCTCGCGAACGGTTCGCCCATCGGCGACGCGCTGCCGGCGCTCATGGTGCTCGGCACGACGCTCGTCCTGTGCTCCGCGGCCGGGCGGCGGGAAGTAGCGCTCGACGCGTTCTACCCGGAGTACGGCCGCACGGCGCGCCGCCGGGGCGAGTTTCTCGAGGCGATCCGCGTGCCGCTGCCGGCGCCGGACCCGCCGGGCGGGCAGCGGCTCGTGCGCTGCTACAAGGTGTCGAAGCGTTTCGACCAGGACATATCCGCCGTCTGCGCCGCGTTCCACGTGCTCGTGGCAGACGGGACGGTCGTGAGCGCCACGGTGGCGTTCGGCGGCATGGCGGCGACGGTGCGGCGCGCCCTGCACTGCGAAGCGGCGCTCACCGGCGCGCCGTGGTCGCGGGCGACGATAGACGAGGCGGCGCAGGTGCTCGGCCGTGACTACGAGCCGATCAGCGACATGCGGGCGACGGCCGCCTATCGCCTGCGGGTCGCGCAGAACCTGCTCCGGCGCCTGCACGCGGAATCCGCGACCGGCGCCGCACCGGGACCCGGCGTCAGGGCGTATGGACGCGCCGGTTAAGGCCTCCGTGGCAGAGGGCGCGGGACGGGCCGTCGGCCGGCCGCTGCCGCACGACAGCGCGCACCTGCACGTGACGGGCCGCGCCGCGTACACCGACGACCTGCCCGAGCCGCGCGACCTCCTGCACGTCGCGGTCGGCATGAGCCGCGAAGCGCACGCGCGCATCCGGGCGCTCGGCCTTGAGCGCGTGCGCCGCGCCCCCGGCGTCATCGCCGTGCTCACCGCCGCCGACATCCCGGGGCGCAACAACTTCGGCCCGATCGTGGCCGACGACCCGATCCTGGTCGCGGACGAGGCGCTCTACGCCGGGCACCCGCTGTTCGCCGTCGCTGCAAGCGATCACGTCGCCGCACGCAAGGCCGCGCGGCTCGCCGAGGTCGACTACGAGCCGCTGCCGGCGATCCTCGACCCGGAGACGGCGGTCGCCGCCGGCGCCTTCGTGCTGCCGAGCGAGAGACTGACACGCGGCGATCCGGCGGCCGCGATCGCCGGAGCGCCCAATCGCGTCTCGCGGCGCGTGCGCTGCGGCGGGCAGGACCAGTTCTATCTCGAGGGTCACGTCGCGATGGCCGTGCCAGAGGAGGACGGGGCGCTGACCGTGTACAGCTCCACGCAGCACCCGGACGAAGTGCAGCACATGGTCGCGCACGCGACGAACCGCGCCGCGAAGGACGTCGTCGTCATCTGCCGCCGCATGGGCGGCGCATTCGGCGGCAAGGAATCCCAGGCCGCCCTGATCGCCTGCCTTGCGGCGCTGATGGCCGGCAGGACCGGGCGGCCGTGCAAGCTCAGGCTCGACCGCGACGACGACATGATCATGACCGGCAAGCGGCACGACTTCGTGATCGACTACACGGCCGGCTTCGACGGCGACGGGCGCATCCTCGGCGTGGACTTCACGCTGATGTCCCGCTGCGGCATCTCGGCGGACCTCTCCGGGCCGGTCAACGACCGCGCGATGTTCCATTGCGACAACACCTACTATCTGGAGCACGTGCGCATCACGTCTCACCGCTGCCGCACGAACACCGTGTCTAACACGGCCTTCCGCGGCTTCGGCGGCCCGCAGGGCATGTTCGCGATCGAGTACCTCATCGACGACATCGCCCGCCATCTCGGCAAGGACCCGCTCGAGGTGCGGCTGTGCAATCTCTACGGCAAGGGCGAGCGCAACGTCACGCACTACGGCCAGGAGGTCACGGACAACATTGCGCCGGACATCATCAAGGCGCTCGCGGAGGACGCGGAGTACGCAGAGCGGCGCGCCGCGATCCGCGACTGGAATACGGCAAGCCCGGTGCTGAAGCGCGGCATCGCGTTGACGCCGGTAAAGTTCGGCATCTCGTTCACCTCGACGCACCTGAACCAGGCGGCGGCGCTCGTGCATGTCTACAAGGACGGCAGCGTGCTCCTGAACCACGGCGGCACGGAAATGGGCCAGGGGCTGTACATCAAGGTGGCGCAGGTGGTCGCCGACGAGTTCGGCATCGACATAGGCCGCGTGCGCAGCACGGCCGCCGACACGAGCAAGGTACCGAACGCGTCCGCCACGGCCGCGTCGAGCGGCTCCGACATGAACGGCAAGGCAGCCCAGGCTGCCGCGCGCAAGATCCGCGCTCGCCTGGCCGACGTAGCCTGCCGCCGCTTCGGGGTGGCGGAAAGCGCCATCGAGTTCGCCGGCGACCGGGTCACGGCGGGGGCACAGAGCCTCGCGTTCGCGGAACTCGCGGCGCTCGCGTGGGCGGAGCGCGTGCCGCTGTCGGCGACGGGCTTCTACCGCACGCCCGGCATCCACTACGACCGGGCGTCGTTCACGGGGCGGCCGTTCTTCTACTTCGCCTACGGTGCCGCGGTCTCCGAAGTCGTCGTCGACACGCTGACGGGCGAGAACCGCATCGTCAGGGTCGACATCCTGCACGACTGCGGCGATTCGCTGAACCCCGCGGTCGATCTCGGCCAGATCGAGGGCGGTTTCGTGCAGGGGGCCGGCTGGCTGACGACCGAGGAACTCTGCTGGAATGCCGCAGGCGAGCTCACGACCCACGCGCCGTCGACCTACAAGATCCCGGTGTGCTCCGACCTCGCGCCGGACTTCCGCGTCCGGATGCTTGCGAGCGCCGCGAACCGGGAGGACACGATCTACCGCTCCAAGGCCGTGGGCGAGCCGCCGCTGATGCTGGCCCTGTCCGTGTTCCACGCACTGCGCGACGCGCTCGCGACGGCGGACAACCCGGCGCCGCCCCTGGTTGCGCCGGCGACACCGGAAGCCGTGCTGCGTGCGCTCGGGGAACTCGCCGATGCATGAGTGGCTCGACGATCTCGCGGACCTGGCCGCTGCCGGCGAACCGGTCGTCGCCGTCACGGTCGCCGCGGTGCGCGGCTCCGCGCCGCGGGAGCCGGGCGCGCGCATGATCGTGTCGCGCGCGGAAACCGCCGGCACGATCGGCGGCGGCCAGCTCGAGTACCAGTGCACGCGCCTGGCCGTCGGCATGCTGGGCGCTAACGAACTGCCGTCGCTGCGCCGGTTCCCGCTCGGCGCCGCGATGGGGCAATGCTGCGGCGGCATCGTCGAGATCCTGTTCGAACCGATGGACCAGGGCCTGCCGGGCTGGCTCGCCGAGCTCCGCGCGCTACACGGCCAGCGCCTGCCCGCGGTTCTGGTCACCGGGATCGGCGAATGCGGCGGCAAGGCCGTCGTTACGCGTGACGGCGTGCGCGCACCGGACGCGGACGCGCTGCCCGGGCCCGTGCTCGCCGCGGCGCAGGCCGCCCTGGCACCGCCGCACGACTGCAGGCTGCTCGACGGCTATTTCGTCGAGCCCGTCGTCGGCAGCGACTTCAATATTGCGCTGTTCGGCGCCGGCCACGTCGGCGCGGCCGTGGCCGCCGCACTCTCGCCGCTCGACTGCAACATCCGCTGGATCGACAGCCGCAGGAGCATCTTCCGGAAGCTGCCGCCGAACGTGCGCGCCATCGAAGCCGAAGACCCGGCCCTCGAGGTCGCGGCAATGCCCCCCGGCAGTCACTACCTCGTCATGACGCACAGCCATGCCCTCGATTTCGCGATCGTCGAACGCATCCTCGCGCGCGACGACGCCGCGTACTGCGGCCTGATCGGCTCGCTGTCGAAGCGCCGCCGCTTCGAGAAGCGGCTGGCCGCACAGGGCGTCGCGGCCGAGCGGCTCGCGCGGCTGACCTGCCCGATTGGCATCCCGGGCATACGCGGCAAGAAGCCCGCGGAGATCGCCGTGGCGGTTGCCGCCGAGCTGCTCGAGCGGCGCTCGGCGCGCGCGGCGCAGCGCGCGGACGAACTTCCCGCGAACGTGCGGCCGTTCCCGCAGCCCTGATGGAAGCGTGGGCGGCGGAGTGGCTGAACCTGCTGCTGCGCTGGCTGCACTTCGTGGCGGGCATCGCCTGGATCGGCTCGTCGTTCTACTTCATCTGGCTCGACGATCACCTGCGCGCGCCCGACCATCCAGGCGACGCTTCTGCCGCGGGCGGCGAGCTCCACGGCGAGGTGTGGTCGGTGCACGGCGGCGGCTTCTACCGGGCCGTGAAGTTCAGGACCGCACCGGCGGTGCTGCCCGCGCCATTGCACTGGTTCAAGTGGGAAGCCTACGCAACGTGGCTGTCCGGGTTCGGGCTCCTCGCGCTCGTCTACTGGTACGGTGCGGGCGTCTACCTCGTCGACCCGTCCGTGGCAGACCTCGCGCCGGGTGCGGCCATCGCGCTGTCGGCCGCCTTCGTCGCGGGCGGCTATATCGTCTACGATGCGCTCTGCCGTTCGCCGCTCGGCCGGAACGAGCGCGCCCTCGGCGCCGTCCTGCTGCTGCTCGCCGGCCTGCTCGCGTTCGCGCTCTGCAACGTGTTCAGCGGCCGCGCCGCCTATCTGCACTTCGGCGCCGTGCTCGGCACGATCATGGCGGGAAACGTGTTCTTCGTGATCATCCCGGGGCAACGCCGCATGGTGGCGGCACTCGCGCGAGGCGAGGCGCCCGACCCGGCGGCAGGGCTGAACGCCAAGCGGCGTTCCGTGCACAACACCTGGTTCACGCTGCCGGTGCTGTTCACGATGATCAGCAATCATTTCCCGATGACGTATGCGTACCAATGGAACTGGGCCGCGCTCATCGCGATCGCGCTGGCCGGCGCACTCGTCCGGTCGTGGTTCGTGGCCCGGCATCGCGGCCGGGCATCGCCATTGCCGCTCTTCGCCGCGGCACTCCTGATCGCCGCCGTGGCCGCCGCGGTGGCGCCCCGGCCCGGTGTTGCATCGGGCCTTGCAAAGCCGCAACGTAGCGCCGTGAGCGACATCGACGTGCGTGAGGTCATCCGGGAGCGCTGCGCGGGCTGCCATTCGGCCGCACCCACGCACCCCGCTTTCCCGGCTGCGCCGGCGGGACTCGAACTCGACACGAATGCGCAGATCCGCGCGGCCGCGGCCCGCATCCACCAGCAGACCGTCGTATCGCGGATCATGCCGATCGGGAACCTGACGGGGATGACGGAGGCCGAGCGCGAGCTGATCGACCGCTGGTACGGCGCGACGGAGCCGGGATCCAGGTGATCTACCCGCGCAACCTCACGGGTTACGGCGCCGACGTGCCCGCCGCGGACTGGCCGGACGGTGCGCGCATCGCGCTGCAGTTCGTCGTCAACTACGAGGAGGGCGGTGAGAACTGCGTGCTGCACGGCGACGCCGCGTCCGAAGCGTTCCTGTCCGAGATCGTCGGCGCCGCGCCGGTCAGCGGCCAGCGCCACATGAACATGGAGTCGCTGTACGAATACGGCGCGCGCGCCGGCTTCTGGCGCCTGTACCGCGCCTTCACCAGCCGGGACATCCCGGTCACCGTGTTCGCCGTCGCCATGGCGCTCGAACGCAACCCGGCCGTCGTGCCGGCGATGCAGGGAGCCGGCTGGGAAATCGCCTCGCACGGCTACCGCTGGATCGACTACCAGGGCGTCGACGAAGCAACCGAACGCGAGCACCTGGCCCGGGCGATCGCCATTCACGAACGGGTCACCGGCGAGCGCCCGCTCGGCTGGTATCTCGGCCGCTGCAGCCCCAACACGCACCGCCTCGTCGCGGCGGAAGGAGGTTTCCTCTACAACGCCGACAGCTATGCCGACGACGTGCCGTACTGGGATTATGCGCACGGCTCGCCGCAGCTCATGGTGCCGTATACGCTGGACGTGAACGACATGCGCTTCGCGACGGCGCAGGGCTTCAACTCGGGAACGCAGTTCTACGATTACCTGAAGGACAGCTTCGACGCGCTCTACGCCGAGGGCTCGCGAATGCTCTCGGTAGGCCTGCACTGCCGGCTGGCCGGCCGGCCGGGGCGTGCGGCCGCGCTGCAACGCTTCCTCGACTACGTGAGCCGCTTCGAGGGCGTGTGGTGCGCCCGGCGCATCGACATCGCGCGGCACTGGCGCGAGCGGCATCCGCCCGCGGCTGCATGAGCAACACAGATTTCGTCCGCCGCTTCGGCGGCATCTACGAGGACTCGCCGTGGGTGGCGGAATGCGCGGCCGCGCACCTGGGCCGCGCCGCCGATTACGACCAGATCGCCGGGCTCATGCAGGATTGCGTCGACAATGCATCGCGAGACCTGCAACTCGCCCTCATCCGGGCACACCCGGACCTGGCCGACCGCGCGCGGGTGGCTGCCGGGCTGAGCGATGCGTCGCGCGCGGAGCAGGCGGGAGCCGGGCTCGACCGCTGCACCCCGGACGAGTTCGAGCGGTTTCAGCGGCTGAATGCGGCCTACCGGGCAAAGTTCGGGTTCCCGTTCGTGATCGCGGTCCGCAAGCTCGGCCGCACGGAGATCCTCGCGGCGTTCGAGCGGCGGATCGGCAACGACCGCGAGACCGAGTTCGAAACGGCGCTCGCCGAAATCCACCGGATCGCCCGGTCGCGGCTCGAGGCGCTCGGCCTGGCCGGCACGTCGGGAGGCATGCCGTGACCGGCAACCACGGCGACGACAACCCTTTCCGAAGCTGGGTCCGCCTCGAACAACCGCGCCTCGGCGGCCAGGTCACGTTTGCGACGGACGAGTTCTTCGGTGCGAAGGAGCGGCTGATCGACCCGTCGAACCCCGTGTTCATCCCGGACCGGTACGACGATCACGGCAAATGGATGGACGGCTGGGAAAGCCGCCGCAAGCGCACGCCCGGCCATGACTGGTGCATCGTCAGGCTCGGCGTCGCGGGCATCGTGCGCGGGCTCGACGTGGATACCTCGCATTTCACCGGCAACTTCCCGCCGGAGGTGTCCGTCGATGCGTGCACGAGCGCGGCGGACGTGCCCGACGGCGGCTGGGCGGAAGTGCTGCCGCGAACGCCCATCCGCGGGAACGCGCACAACTATTTCGAACTCTCGGGCGAGACGACGTGCACGCACCTGCGCCTCAATATCTACCCGGACGGCGGCGTCGCGCGGCTGCGCGTCTACGGGGAGGTTCCCGCGATGCGACCCGAGGGCGACGACGTGATCGATCTCGCCGCGCTCAGGCACGGCGGCCGCGCACTGGCCGCGAGTGACGAGCACTACGGCAGCATGCACAATCTCAACCTGCCGGGGCGCGGCATCAACATGGGCGACGGCTGGGAGACGGCACGGCGGCGCGGGCCGGGTAACGACTGGGTCGTCCTGGCGCTGGGGCTGCCGGGCGTCGTCGAGCGCATCGAGGTCGATACCGCGCACTTCAAAGGCAACTATCCGGACCGCGTCCTGATCGAAGGCGGGTCCTTCTCGAGCAACGCCGCAGCGCTGACCCCCGACGCCGGGTGGCTTGTGCTGCTGCCGGAGACGAAGCTGTCCATGGACATGCAGCATTATTTCGATCTGCCCGCCGGTACCGGCGCCGTCACCCACGTACGGATGTCGATCTATCCCGACGGCGGCGTGAGCCGGCTGCGCGTGTTCGGCCGGGTGGCGGGCGACGACCGTGGCTGAGCGGCGGCTGACGCCAGTGCCGCTCACGGCCGAACGCTTTGCGCCTTACGGCGACGTGATCGAGGCGGGGCGCCCCGACGGCCCGATGAACGCGGCGCGCTTCGAGCGCTACGACGACCTGTGCAGGGTCGACGCCGGCGACAGCCGAATATCGGTCAGCATCGCCCGCTGCCGGCTGCCGAATTCCCTGCCGCACCGGATCGATTTCGTCGAGCGGCACCCGCTCGGCAGCCAGGCCTTCGTGCCGCTGTCGCCCTGCCGGATGCTGGTGGTGGTCGCGCCGCCCGGCGAGTCCGTCGATGCGGCCGACCTCGCGGCCTTCGAGACGAACGGCCACCAGGGAATCAACTACCGGCCCGGCACCTGGCACATGCCGCTCTTCGGCTTCGAAGCCGGGCAGCGCTACCTGATCATCGAGCGCGCGGCCGGCGCCCCGAACTGCGACATCCACCGGCTGGAGGACGCGGTCATCCTGGATGCCCGATGACGCCGTCGCGGGGGCAACGAGCAGGAAACCCGGTCACCGTCGCGGCGTGACCGCCGTGCCTGCAGCACCGAGATGGCGCTCCAGGCGGTCGATGATGTCCCCGAGTTCCGGGCGGTAGCGGCGCAACTCCTCGATGGAAAAGCCGGTGAGTTCGTAGGGCAGCACCAGCCAGTCGCGCGTCTCGTGCACGTGATAATCCGGCGTGCGCAGCGTTTTCTCCGTCGGCCGGTACCACACCGACGCCACGCGGATGTCTCCCGGGAGGTTACGCCGCGTCTCCTCCGCGAGCTGGCGGATGACCGCGGTGACGTTCGACCCCGTGCTGTAGACGTCGTCGACGATCAGGAGCTTGTGGTGCGCGCAAAGTCTTTCGAGCAGGTATTGCAGGCCGTGGACCCGTATGGCATCGGCCTTGCTGATCATCTCCGCGTAGCGCGCGGCACCGGAATAAGAGGTGCGGATCGCGATGTGGTCCGTGGGAATGCCGAAATGCTCGAGACCTTCCTGGACCGCGATCCCGACCGCGCTTCCGCCCCGCCAGAGCCCGACGAGGAAGTCCGGGCGAAACCCGGAGTCGTGAATCTTCGCGGCGAGCCTGAACGAGTCCCGCAGGAGGTCGTCCGCGGCGACGATCCGGTTCTTCATCAGTCTTCGTTTCCCGGTATGTCCTGCGTGGATGCGTCTCTGTCCCGCCCTGGTTACGCAGCACTCGCACTGCATGCGCCCGGCGGGCGCGGCCGATTCGGGCTAGAATCCGCCCGGCGTTCCCGCCGCGCATTATAGCGGCACGCCAGGCAACGCACGCGAGGAGCCGCAGCATGGACAAAACCGTACTCTCCGCGCAGGAGCTCCTGGAGGATTCCTTCAGGCTCGGCTTACAGGTGCTCGAAAGCGGTTTCGACCCGACGATGATCATCGCCATCTGGCGGGGCGGCACCCCGGTCGGCATGGCGGTGCAGGAGATCCTCGCGTACGCCGGGATCGAGGCAGACCACATCGCCATCCGCACGTCGTCCTATTCCGGTGTCGACCAGCGCGGCGCCGTGGCGGTGCACGGCCTCGACTACATCATCAAGAAGATCTGCCACGACGACCGGGTGCTCATCGTCGACGACGTGTTCGACACCGGCAACACGATCGCGGCGGTCGTGCGGGAAATCGGCGCGCGCGCGCGCGGCAACACGCCGGATGACATCCGCATCGCCGTGCCCTGGTACAAGCCGACCCGCAACGAGACCGACCTGGAGCCGGACTACTACGTGCGCGAGACCGATGCGTGGCTCGTATTTCCGCACGAGCTCGACGCGCTGACGCCGGAGGAGCTGCGTGCCGCCCGCCCGGCGATCGCGGACATCATCGACGCCGTGACGGCCCCGGCCCCCGGATGAGCAGGTCTCCGCGGCAGCGCCGCGGGCGACTCAACGCCAGAGACGCATGCGCCAGCGGCCGGTGCTGCCGGTCGAGCCCCGGAACAGGCGCATCTTCCCGTGCAGCGCCGCCCGCTTCTCCGCGAGCCATTCCTCGCGACCGATCTTGACGTCCTCGCCGCGTTCCCGGCGGCGGGCTTCCTCGGCGTCGCGGAACGTGCAGAACTCTTCGTAGAGCTCGATCTCGTTCTTGAGCTCGCTCAGCACGATCTCGGCGTAGATCGCGTCGTCGAGGAAGCCGAGCCCGGGAATGTGATCGGGGATCATGTCCTCGGGGTCGCAGAGGTAGGCGAGGGCGACGATGACCTGGCGGCGCTCCTCGGCGCTCAGGTCCCATTCCTCGTCGTTGATCATGTCGATGACGACCCCGAGCTTCTTCATGCGCGATGCCACGAAGTCCGGCATGTCGGCACCGTCGGCCTGCGCGAGCAGTTTGCGGGCCGCGGCCTCGATGTCCGCGACCCTGGCGTCGCAATCGACACAGCTGCGCGCCTTGTCGACGATTTCCTGGAAACGCTTCAGGTCGTTGTCGCTGAGCGTGAAGGATATTTCAAGCGGCATGGGGGTTCAGCACCTGGCGGGCATCCGGCGGCGTGCGGCGCCCGAGTGGGGTTGGGTGGGTTCGTGTGGCGGAACTATAACCGCAGGGCGGTGCGGGGTTTAAGCGCTATTGTAGGGGTCGAAGCCGCCGCCGGGCAGTTTCGGCTTCGCCTTGCCCGGCTTCTGCGCCCGGCCAGGGTCCGGACGGCTCATGACCGTAGCGGCGAACACTTGGCGTCGAGCCGGCCCGGGCAGCGGGCCGGCCCGTGCGGAACTGCGTCACATTCTACCCGTCCGGCCGGGAAAATCAGCGACTTCGAAGAGCGCGCCCGCCGGCGTGCGAAATTCCGACCAGCTCGTGACGCCGCCGGCACGCAAAGCTGAGAAACAGGTCCGGACGGCCCGGGGCAGCGCCGCTAGCATGCAGGGCTACTCTTCGCTTACCGGGCACAGAGCGAATGAACCTGGATTCGGTGCTGGCCACCCTTCTGTTCGTTGCCGCGGCAGGCTACCTCGTGCTCGGCGCACGGCTGCTCGCCGCCCGACGGGAGACGGGCAGCATGCCGATCGGCGCCATCTTCGCGCTGATGGCGCCGGTGGTGGTCGGGGGCGGCATCGAGCTCATGGCGACGAGCGAGTTCGTGTTCAACCTCGGCCGCACCGGCCACTTCATCAGCACGGCGCTGCTGCCGGTGGCGGCCTGGGTCTGCTTCCGCGAGTACACGGGCCGGCAGACGCCGTCCTGGCAGCTCGTCCTCCTGCTCATCGTTCCGGGCGTCTCCATCGCGCTGGCCGCGACCAACGCCTCGCACGGGCTCATGTGGGCCGGGCCCGCGGCGAATGCCGCCGGCGAGTTCCTGACCCGGCCGGCCGCCTGGGGCCCCTGGTTCCTGTTCGTTCACGCGCCCTACGGCTACGCGCTCATCGGCCTCGCGGTACTCACGCTGCTTGCGCACAGTTCCGCCGTGGCGCCGGTGCACCGGCGCAGCGTCGCCGTGCTCATCGCGATCTGCACGCCGCCGCTCGTCGCCACCGTTACGTATGCGCTCGGCATCGGTCCGGACACCGCGACTTACGTACCGATCGTGTTTGCGGCAATGTTGCCGTGCAACTTCTGGGTCGTCGCGCAGAAGAAGATCGGCCAGCACGTGCCGATGGCCTACGAGACGGTCTTCCAGCACATGCTCGACCCCGTCGTCGTTATCGACGACCGGCACCGCATCATCGGCATCAACCGCGGCGCCGAGGCCCTGCTGTCGATGAGCGAAACGGACGCACTTTGCGTGGCGATCGAGGATGCGTTCGGCGCACGCTCCACCTGCGTCTTCGAGGCCATGGAAAGCGGCCAGCCGCAGCGCATGCTGACCGAGAGCGGGCGCTTCCTGCACGTCCAGGCGTCGCCCATCGAGTCGAACGGCCGCTGTGCGCAACGCGGCCAGGTGCTCATGTTCCGCGACGTCAGCGACGTGGAAAAGGCGCAGAGTGAAGTCCGCAAGAGCGAGCTCCTGCTGCGCACGCTCGTGGACCACTCCGTCAACGGCATCATCCGCCTCGGCTGGGACGACGGCACCGCCGATGGCCCGCCGGCGCTGCGCTGCATCTTCGCGAACGCCGCCGCCGGCCGGTTTCTCGAGACGGGCGTGGAGCGCCTGCAGAACCGGGACGCCGAGAGTGTCCTGCGCCTCGCGGCGACCGGCATGACCGACGAGGAACTCAAGCCGGTGCTCGAGCGGTTCGGCCAGTGCGCCGCCGCCGGCGCCGGCCTGGACATCGAGCTCCGGCAGGGTGCCGGCACGGCGACCCGCTGGCTGCGCGTGATCTCGGAGCCGGTCGGCGAGGACGTCGCCGTGACGTTCATCGACGTGACCGACACGAAGGCGAAGCAGCGCCACATGGAGTCGATCGCCTCCTCCGATGCATTGACGGGCGTACTCAACCGCCGCGGTTTCGAGCGCGACGCCGCCGAACGCCTGACGGACAGCGCCGACGACGCGAGCGGCGCTCTCCTGTTCATCGATCTCAACGATTTCAAGAAGATCAACGACGAATTCGGCCACGGCGTCGGCGACCAGCTGCTGACGATCGCGGCCACGCGGCTGCAAAAGAGCCTGCGCCCCTGCGACATCATCGGCCGCCCGGGCGGCGACGAGTTCGTGGCGCTCGTTCCGGACGTCTCGAAATACATGGCCGGCAAGCTCGCCGCCCGCCTCGCGACCGCGCTCGAAGAGCCCTACGTGATCGGCGGCACCCCGCTGCACTGCACCGCGAGCATCGGTCTCGCGCACTATCCCGACAACGCCAACACGCTGACGGGGCTCCTGCGCGAAGCGGACCAGGCGATGTACCGGGCCAAGGCCCGCAACCGCGACAGCGGCGAATTCGGCTTCGTCTCGCGGCTGGAAAAGGCGATCTGACGGGCCCGAAGCGGCACCCGCCGCACGAACCGTGCAGCCGGGCGGCCCGGGATGGTACGCTTTCCGGCCGCAAGCACCGCCCGGAGTGAGCATGGTAACGGCCATCGTACTGATCAACGCGGAGACCAGCCGGATTCCCGATCTCGCGGAACAGATCGCGGAGATGGCGGGCGTGGCCGAAGTGTTCTCCGTCGCCGGCCGCCACGATCTCGTCGCGATCGTCAGGGTCGCCGAGAACGAGCAGCTTGCCGACGTGATCAGCGACCGCATGCGGCATCTCGAGGGCATCGTCGCGACGGAAACCCTGATCGCGTTCCGCGCCTACTCGCGCAGGGAACTCGAGGCCGGCTTCGAACTCGGCCTCGACTAGGGCCTGTTGACGCTATGAACCAGAACGCCTCGAACGGCGCGGTCGCACGTCTCCTCAAGAAGACGCTGCGAATCGAAGAGAACGAGATCGCGGCGACACTGCTCGCGTTCCTGTTCGTCTTCATCCTGATGACGGCTTACTCGATCCTGAAGCCGGTTCGCGACGCGCTGGCCGGGGACTGGGGCGAAGTCGGCCTCGCGACGACCTGGACCGTGAACTTCGTCTTCAGCCTCGTAGCTGTGAGCGTCTACGGCGCCGTGCTCTCGAGATTCAGCTTCCGCTACGTCGTGCCGGCGGTATACGCGTTCTTCTCCGCCACCTTCCTGCTGCTCTGGGCCGTGACGGTGACGGTCGCCGAACCGGCGCTGTTCAACAAGTTCTTCTATGTGTGGGTCAGCGTCTTCAGCCTGTTCCACCTGTCCGTCTTCTGGAGTTTCATGGCGGACCTGTTCGACAAGGGCCAGGCGGCGCGGCTGTTCGGCTTCATCGCGGCCGGCACGAGCCTCGGCGCGATCGTAGGCCCGTCGCTGACGGTCCTCCTGTCCGGGCCGCTCGGCAACAACGGCCTGATGCTCGCGTCCGCGGCGATGCTGCTCGTGCCGATCCCGATCATCCTCGTGCTGGAGCGGCTGCGCGCAACCCGGCTCGGGCACCCGGGCGGGACGCGCGCCGCACCGGGGTCGCAGGGCCTCGGGCGCAACCCGTTCTCCGGATTCAGGCTGTTCTTCACGCACCGGTTCCTGCTCCTGATCGGGCTGTTCATCCTGCTGTACGTCACCATCAGCACGTTCGTCTATTTCGAGCTGCAGAACCTGACGGGCGAGTACGGCATCGACACCCGCACGCAGATCTGGGGCACGATCGAGCTGGTGACGAACGCGCTTACGCTCCTCACGGCGGCCTTCGTCACGAGCCACATCGTCACGCGTCTCGGCATGCCGGTCGCGCTCGGGCTGATGCCGGCGCTGGTCGCCGTCGGCGTGCTGGTGCTGGTGGCCGCGCCGACCCTCGTCGCGCTCGCGGCATTCCAGGTGCTGCGGCGCGTCGGCAACTACGCGATCACCCGGCCGAGCCGCGAGATGCTGTTCACGGTCGTCTCGCGCGAGGCGCGCTTCAAGGCGAAGCCCGTGATCGACATCGTGTTGTACCGCGGGGGCGACATGCTCACCGCATGGGTGTTCACGGGCCTGTCCACCGGCCTGGGCCTCGGCCTTGCCGGCATCGCCGTCGTCATCAGCCTGGTGGCCGCCGCCTGGACGCTGGTCGCCGTGTGGCTCGGCCGGACCTTCGATCGTGTCACTCCGGAGGAGCGTGCCGATATCGAGGCCGCGGTAAAGCATGCCTGACGTCTTCATCGTCGATGCAGTCCGCACGCCCATCGGGCGCTACGGCGGCGCGCTCTCGGGCGTGCGCACAGACGACCTGGGCGCCGTCCCGATCCGGGCGCTTCTCGAGCGCAACCGCTGGCTCGACCCGGCGGCGATCGACGACGTCGCCTACGGCTGCGCTAACCAGGCCGGCGAGGACAACCGCAACGTCGGCCGAATGTGCGCACTGCTGGCGGGGCTGCCGCCGGTCGTGCCCGCGGAAACGATCAACCGCCTGTGCGGCTCGGGCATGAATGCCGTCGGCGCGATCGCCGATGCGATCAACGCGTATCGCCTCGAGATCGGCATCGCCGGCGGCGTCGAATCAATGTCGCGCGCCCCGTTCGTGCTGCCGAAGCAGGCACAGGCCTTCGGCCGCGACGCCGCGCTGTACGACACGACGCTCGGCTGGCGGTTCGTCAACCCCGCGCTCGAGGCGCTGTACGGGGTCGACTCGATGGCTGAGACCGCCGAGAACGTGGCCGACGAGTACTCCATCCCGCGGGAGGACCAGGACGCGTTTGCGCTGCGCAGCCAGGCGCGCTACGCGGTGGCCCAGGCCGCGCATCGCTTCGGCAAGGAAATCGTGCCGGTGCGCATCCCGCAGAAGCGCGGCGACGAGCTCGTCGTCGACACCGACGAACACCCGCGGCCGGAAACGACCGCGGAGGCGCTCGCGAAGCTCGCCCCGATCGTGCGGCCCGACGGGACCGTGACGGCCGGCAACGCCTCCGGCATCAACGACGGCGCCTGCGCGCTGCTGCTCGCTTCCGACGACGTCGTGGGTGCGCGCAAGCTGAAACCTCTCGCGCGCGTGCTCACGTGGGCCGTCGCCGGCGTGGAACCCCGCTTCATGGGCATGGGCCCGGTGCCGGCGGCGCAGAAAGCGCTGAAGCTCGCGGGTCTCAAGCTCGAACAGATGGACCTCATCGAGCTCAACGAGGCGTTTGCGGCTCAGGCCGTGGCCTGTCTCGTGCAGCTCGGCATCGATGCGGATGCGGCGCACGTGAACCCGAACGGCGGGGCCATCGCGCTCGGCCACCCGCTCGGCATGTCGGGGGCGCGGCTCGTGACGACCGCCGCCTACGAGCTGCGCCGGTCCAGGAAGCGCTACGCGCTGTGTGCGATGTGCATCGGCGTCGGCCAAGGCATCGCCATGATCCTCGAGCGCGCATGAACCGGGACCGGGACGGCGGGCGGCGGCAGGCACCCGGCGAAGGCGAGGCGCTGAACCGCTGCGCCGACGTGCTCCGCGGCCGTCGGACGATCGACCAGTACCTGGCGACCCCGGTGCCGGCACAGCTCGTCAGGGACGCCGTCGAGTCGGCGACCTGGGCGCCGAACCACCACGTCACCGAGCCGTGGCGCTTCTACCTGCTCGGCGCAGAAACCATCGCGCGCTGCCTCGACCTCAACGAGGCCATCGTCAGTGCCAGGAAGGGGCCGGAAGCGGGGGCGTTCAAGCGCAGGGCCTGGTCGGAGAAACCGGGCTGGCTGGTCGTGACCTGCCGCCGCTCGGCGGATGCGTTCCGCGAGCGGGAGGATTACGGCGCGTGCTGCGCCGCGGTGCAAAACCTCATCCTGCACCTCTGGAGCGCCGGCGTCGGCTCCAAGTGGACGTCCGGCGACATCACCCGCGACCCGCGCTTCGCGGAGATCCTCGGCATCGACTTCGCCGACGAGTTCGTGGTCGGCCTCATCTGGTACGGCTACCCGAAGCTTACGCCCACGCAGTCGCGGAAGGACGTCGCCGACAAGCTGGTCGAGCTGCCCTGATCGGCAACCCGCGGCGCACGCGGTGTCAATTGTCCATCTGCGCGGTAATTCTTACCCGCCGGCAGATTGAAGCGCGCACCTGACGCCACGACCTCCGTGGCGCGGGCGGCTGGCATGGCGATTGCAGAGTTCTGAACATTCGGTATCCGGCAATCGAGGGCATGCCATGGAATCGCGCACGAGCACGACGAAAAAACTCGACGAACTCTACGACCTCATCGACGACATGGAGATCGCGCTGATGACGACGCGCCGTCCCGACGGGGCGCTGGTCACACGGCCCATGGCGACCCAGGAGAGCGGTACGCTCGCCGACATCTGGTTCGTGACGAGCAACGAAACGCACAAGGTGGACGAGTTGCGCGCCGATCCCAACGTGTCACTGGGCTACTTCGACGACGGCAGCAAGGAATGGGTGTCCGTCAGCGGCACCGCATCGCTGGTGCAGGACCGCGAGAAGATCCGCGAACTCTACCAGCCCGACTGGAAAGCCTACTTCGAGGACGAAGGCGGCGAACGCGACGGCGGTCCCGGCGACCCGCGCCTCGCGCTCATCTGCGTGGACGTGCACTCCGTGCACTACATGAAGGCGAAGTTCTCGAAGCCACGGACGCTGTTCGAGATCGCGCGCGGAATGGTGACCGGCAAAGCCGCCGAACTCGGCCGCGAGGAGCGGCTCACAGAGCCGCAGCTCGAGGGCCGGCAACGCGGGAAGCACTGACCGGCGTACGTCGCGCCGTCGCCCGCAAGGGGTGTCACTCGTTCGGCAGGACTGGCATCAATCGGCCGTCTTCGGCGGACCATCGAGAATGTGCAGCAGATTCTCCCGCGCCACGAGCGCCGCCTGGGCCTCGCTCAGTTCGTCGAGCAGGACGTCGAAGCTCTCCATCTTCTCGCCGAGACGGTCGAAACTCCCTACGAGGTCGGAGCCGATGACGAAACGGTCCGGGTGACGCCGGATGATCGCGAGCCAGTGCTTGCGAACGTCGTCGCCGTCGGATGTCAGCAGGTACTCGTCGAGCACGCTCCAGGACAGGTCTACCCACAGGTTGTCGTAAGTCTCGAGCAGGCGGCCGACTTCGTCGTCCAGGAACTTGAGCTCGATGCGCCGGTTGATCGCGTCGCTCGTGCCGGCGTGCGCCCAGATGAAGCGCGTCTGCGGGTGTTTCCGCAGCGCCTCCTCGAGTTCGCCGAGGTAGAGGGGTTCGCGCATGCGCACCGAGGTGATGTTGCTGTGGATCAGCACCGGCAGGTCGTGCCGCGCGGCAAGTTCGTACACGCGGTGCAGCGCCTCGTGGTTCGCGCGCGGCGGCTCGCCGTAGGTGAAAGCCGTCAGGTCGTCGTGCCGGGTCATGACTTCACCGATGCCGGCCCAGAGGCCCGGGTACCACTCGAGCATGCGTTCGATGTGGTCCACGGCGAACTTGTCCACCGGATTGAAACCGCAGATGAACGGGTGGATCCGCTCCCGGTCCGCCTCCGGCAGGGACATGACCGCCCGCGCGACGATCTCGTCGGTGAGCGAATACCAGTACACCTTGGCGTCGTCGGCGAACACGTACTCCGGGCGCTTCGGCTCCGTCGCCGCCCACATCTTGGTGATCGGCAGGCCCATCAGGACGGCGTCGGTGACGCCGCTTTCGTCCATCTTCCCGATGACCTTGTCGATGCCCTCGGACGCCTGGAAGAAGTCGACGTAGTGCAGGTGGGCGTCGGCATACAGGCGCTCGCCCGCAGCCGGGAACGGCAGCAGCACAGCGGCGAGGGACAGTGCGGCGGCGCGGCCGAACTTGCGGTCCTGCCGGTGGATCCGCCGGGCTTGGGTGTGCTTCAAATCTCGGCCTCGGTCAGGGGTTCGCGCGACTATACCGGCTCTGCCGCTCTCCCAGCACCTGGAGACTACGGCCGCGCCAGCTCCCGCGGGTCGTGCACGAAGGGCCCCGGCGCGATCCAGCGGCGCGAGAGGAAGATCGCCGTCACCGTGACGGCGATGCCGCCGATCAGGACGACGGCGTTGCGGACCGAGCCGTCGTAGATCGCGGCGCCGACGAGCGCCCCGGCCGCGCCGGTGAGATTCTGCAGCGTACCGATGATGGAAGAGGCGACGCCCGCGATGCGCGGCATCGGGTCGAGCGCGAGCACCGTCGCGTTCGGCATGACGAGCGCGATCGTGAACATGAAGGCGCACACGCAGGACCAGAGCCAGGCAAAGGGCGCCTCGTTCATGAAGGCCATGAAAAGCAACTGCGCGCCCGCGAGCCCCATGATCGCGATGCCTGCCCCCATGATGCCGAGCTGGCTGTAACGCAGGACGAGCATGCGGTTCAGGAACGAACCCGCGAGGATCGACAGGCCCGCGCAGGCGAACACCAGGCCGTAGGCCTGTACCGAGAAGCCGTAGCGCTCGATCGCCAGCGCCGACGACACCGCGATGATCGACATGAAGCCCGCCGGCGGAAGGACGAGCAGCAACAGGCCGAAAATGCTCTGCCGGTGCGAGAAGAACTCGCGGAAGCTGTTAAGGAGCTGCCGCAAGGGGTGGCCGTCGACGTTCGGCCGGTGGGTCTCGCCGAGGTTCTGGCGGATCGCGACGAGCAGGAGCAGCGCGCAGAAGGCGATCGTGACGAACGGCGTGCGCCAGCCCCAGTGCGTCGTCAGGAACGCGCCGATGCTCGGCGCGATGACGGGCGCGGCGGTGAAGATCATCGTCATGAGCGACATCAGCCGCGCCGCCTCCATGCCGGTGGCGACGTCGCGGACGATCGAGCGCGAGAGCACGATCGCTGCCGCGGCACCGAAGCCCTGCACGAACCGCGAAACGAGCATCACTTCGATCGAGTTCGCCGCGGCCGCGACCCACGCGGCCAGCGCGAAGATGCCCATCCCCGTGTACAGCACCGGCATGCGGCCCATGCGGTCTGAGAGGAGCCCCGCCGGTATCTGCCCGAGCGCCATGCCGAACAGGAAGATGCCGACGATCTGCTGTCCGTGCGAGAGGTTCGTCGCGAGCGCCTCGACCATCGCCGGGATGGCGGGCAGGCTGATGTCCACCGTCAGTGCGGCGGTCGCGGTCAAGAGACCGAGCGTCACGACGAAACTGCGCTGGTGAACGAGTTCTGGGTTCACGGGGACGGGCCGGGGCGGGGAGCGCTGCAGGATAGGCGCCGGCCCCGCGCGAGTAAAGGCGGCCCGCTGCACTCAGCGCATCGGCTGGCCTTCGACGTAGAGCGCTGCGAGCGGGTTGCGCCCGAGCCAGTAGGCGAGTTCGCGGGGATGCTCGATGTTCCACACGGCGAGGTCCGCGCGCTTGCCGGCCTCGAGCGTGCCGCGGTCGCCGAGGAGTCCGAGCGCGCGGGCCCCTTCGCGTGTCGCCCCGGCGAGGCATTCCGCCGGCGTCAGCCGGAACAGGCGGCTCGCGAGCGCCATCGCCTCCGGCATCGAGCAGAGCGGCGAGGTGCCGGGATTGCAGTCGGTCGCGATCGCAATCGGCACGCCATGCCGCCGCAGGAGCTCGATCGGCGGGCGTTGCGTCTCCCCGAGCGTCACGAACGCGCCCGGCAGCAGCACGGCCGTCGTGCCGGCGGCGGCCATGGCGCGGATGCCGCCCTCGTTGCTGTACTCGAGGTGGTCCGCCGACAGCGCCTTGAAGTGCGCCGCGAGTTCCGCGCCACCCGTGTCGGAGAGCTGGTCGGCGTGCAGCTTAACCGGCAGGCCGGCGGCGGCGGCCGCTCGGAAGAGCTTCGCGACCTGCGGCGCGTTGAACGCGACCGTCTCGCAATAGGCGTCGACGGCGTCGGCCCGGCCGTGCTCCACGACCTCGGGCAGGATCTCGTTGATGACGAGGTCGATCCAGGCGTCCGGCCGTCCTGCGTATTCCGGCGGCACCGTGTGAGCGGCAAGCAGGCTCGTCCGGACGGAAATGCCCGACGCGTCGTCGAGATTCCTGGCGACGCCGAGCATCTTGAGCTCGGTCGGCGTATCGAGGCCGTAGCCGGACTTGATCTCGACCGTCGCGACGCCGGTGGCCGCAAGTTCGCGCAGCCGGCGGAGCGCGCCCGTGTACAGCTCGTCGATGCCGGCCGCGCGCGTCGCGCGCACCGTGGC
>DASUOE010000110.1:0-13054 GCA_036276805.1 Woeseiaceae bacterium
GCGAGGCCTGGGACGAGGGCTGGGCCGCGCGCCTCGGCGAGGAATGGAAGACCTATTACGGCTACGAGCACCTGAACTTCGAACCGCTGTTCGGCCACCAGTATTCGCACGTGTGGATCGACTTCCGCGGCATCCGCGACGCATTCATGCGCGAGAAGGACAGCGACTACTTCGAGAACAGCCGCCTCGCGACGCTCGCGCAGCGTGCCTATGCAGAGGACAACCCGAACGCGTGGGTGGGTTATGGCGGCGACATCTGGGGGCTCACTGCGTGCGACGGACCCGGCGGCTCGCTGATGCCGGTCATCGCCGGCACCGAGCGGCGGTTCATGACTTATGCGGCGCGCGGCGCGAGCGCCATCCGTGTCGTCGATGACGGCACGATCGCGCCGACGGCCGCGGGCGGTTCCGTGGCGTTCACGCCGGTGCTGTCCCTGCGGGCGCTGATGGCGATGCGCGACCGCTTCGGCGAACACCTGTACACGGACTACGGCTTCAGGGACGCCTTCAACGAAAGCGTCCTCGCGGCCGGCTATGACGGGAGCTCCGGGACCGTGGTGCCCGGGCTCGGCTGGGTCGCGAACGACCACCTGGGGATCGACCAGGGCCCCATCCTCGCGATGCTCGAAAACCAGGAGAGCGAACTCGTCTGGCGCACGATGCGCAGGAACCCGTACATCCGAGAGGGCCTCGAAGCGGTCGGTTTCGAGGGCGGCTGGCTCGAGGAACCGTGATTCCGGACCGGCGAAATGCGCGCCTGGCGGCGCGGCTCGCCGCGGTTCTCGCCGTGGTGGCTGCCGTCGTCGCCGGAGCCTGCGCCTCGGCGCCGACGGACACCGACGCCGACATCAGAGTCCGGCTCATGGCCTTCAACATCCGCACGGCGTCCGCAGAGGACGGCGCCGACGCCTGGCCGCAGCGCGCAGCGCTCGTGGTCGCGACGATCCGGGACGCCGACCCGGACGTGATCGGGTTGCAGGAGGCCGAGCCGGAACAGGTCGCATACCTTGCCGCGAACCTTACGGACTACGCCTATCTCGGCCGCTCGCGCGAAGCCGACCCGGGCGCCGGCGAAGCAGTGCCGCTCTTTTACAAGGCCGCGCACTGGCAGCCTGACGCGGCGGAGTCCGGCACGTTCTGGCTGAGCGACACGCCGGACGTCCCGGCGTCACGCACGTGGGGCAATTCGTTTCCGCGCATCGCGACCTGGGCCCGGCTCGTGCATCGGGATTCCGGCACGGCGATCTACGTGTACAACCTGCACCTCGACCACGAATCGGAGCCCGCGCGGCGGCAGAGCGCGGAACTGGTCGCCGGGCATGCAGGCGGACGCCAGCACGCCGATCCGGTCGTCGTGCTGGGGGATTTCAATGCGCTGCCGGACTCGGCCGTCGTACAAACGCTCACGGCTGCGCCGCTCGAGCTTCGGGACAGCCTCCTCGCCGCGGGCGGCGATGGCGCGGCCGGTACGTTTCACGCCTTCAAGGGAATCGCCGGGGAGCGGCGCATCGACTATATCCTCGTTTCACCGGAGCTCCGGGTGCTCGACGCGGATATCCTTCGCGATCACGAATCGGGCCCGTTCGGCGATCGCTACCCGTCCGACCACTTCCCGGTAACGGCCACGGTGGCCCTAGGCCCGTAGGGGCGGAAATCCGGCCTTCCGGCTGTACGCGCGGCCGCTGTTGTAGGAGCGGCCGCAAGGCCGCGAATGGTTCGCACTCTCCGGCCGTGGCGAAAACGTCATGGCATCCGGGCGCGTTCCAGTCGCGGCGTTACCGCCGCTCCTACAGGAGGCGAAGGCAGTCACGCCGGTCATTGTCGCCATCGCGGCCTTACGGCCGCTCCAACGCGTGACGGCCTGGCCGCCTTCAATTCGCGGCCTTACGGCCGCTCCAACAATTCGGCGAAGCAGGTTTCGAGGATGTCGAGGCCCTCGTCGAGGATCGCGTCCTCGATGGTGAGAGCAGGCAGCAGGCGGATAACGTTGCCGTAAACGCCGCAGGACAGCAGTGCGAGACCGTTCTCATAGCCTTTTATGACGAGCGCCTTGGTCAGGTCGGCTGCCGGCTTGCCCGCATCGCCGTCCGTCACGAGCTCGATCGCAATCATGGCGCCGCGGTCGGCGCGCACCTCGCCAATGTCCTTCGGATACGCCTGCGCGAGCGCTTCCAGGCGCACCCTGGTCCGCGCGCCGATCGCCACTGCACGTTCGACCAGGTTGTTCTCATCCATGATCTCGAGCACCGCGAGCGCGGCGGCGCAGCCGACCGGCGACCCGGCATAGGTGCCGCCGAGCCCACCCGGCAACGGCGCATCCATGATCTCGCTCTTGCCGACGACCGCCGCGAGCGGGAAGCCGCCGGCGATTCCCTTGGCCGTGGTCAGGAGATCGGGCTCTATGCCCGCGTACTCGCTCGCGAAGAAACGGCCGGTCCGGCCGAAGCCGGTCTGGATCTCGTCGGCAATGAAGACGATGCCATGCTCGTCGCAGATCGCGCGCAAGGCACGCAGGAATTCGTCGGGCGCCGCGTAAAAACCGCCCTCGCCCTGCACCGGCTCGACGATTATCGCGGCCACGTCCTCGGGCGCGATGTCGACCTTGAACAGCGTCTTCAGCGCCTTCAGCGAGTCGTCGACCGACACGCCGTGATAGGGAATCGGGAATGGCGCGTGGTACACCTCGCCCGGGAACGGCCCGAACAGGTTCTTGTACGGTGTGATCTTGCCGGTGAGCCCCATCGCGAGCAGCGTACGGCCGTGAAATCCGCCGTTGAACGCGATCACGCCGCGCCGTCCGGTGTAGGCGCGCGCAATCTTGATCGAATTCTCGACGGCTTCGGCGCCCGTCGTGACGAAGATGGATTTCTTCGGCGTCCGGCCCGGCGCCCGCGCATTCAGCTCTTCTGCAAGCCGCACCGCCGAGTCGTACGGTGTGATCATGACGCAGGTATGGCTGAAGCGCCCGACCTGCTCCTGTACCGCGGCGACGATCTTCGGGTGGGCGTGCCCGGTGTTGCACACGGCAATGCCGGTGCCGAAGTCGATGTAGCGCCGACCCTCTACATCCCACATTTCGGCGTTGCGCGCCCGCTCGATGTAGACCGGCGCGAGATTGCCCTGCCCCCGCGCGATGGCGGCGATCTTCCGTGCCTGCCACTCGGCGTTGCCCGGATTCGTGGCATTCGGTTTTGATGGTTCGGCAGCGCGGGCGCTCTTCATGGCGGGCTCCTGTTTGGCGGGGCGTAAAGCCGGCCTTTACGCGGGCAACCGGCGCTGTGGCATCGCGGCTGCCGGCCCGCCAATGTACCCGAGCCTGAGCAGCGCCGGCAACGTGTTGGAGCGGCGGTAAAGCCGCGACTTGATGGTGGCCAAGGCCCGTGGGCTGGCAGCGGCGGTAACGCCGCGACTTGATGCTGGCCAAGGCCCGTGAGCTGGCAGCGGCGGTAACGCCGCGACTGGAACGCGGCCGGAGAGTGCGTACCATTCGCGGCCTTACGGCCGCTCCTACATCGACGGTTGCGACCGTAGGAGCGGCGGTCACGCCGCGACTGGAACGCGGCTGGAGAGTGGGTACCATTCGCGGCCTTACGGCCGCTCCTACTATACTCGTCGGAGCTCCGCTCGAGGGTTGTCCGTGCGTCTCGCCCTGCTCTTCGCATTCCTGCTCGCCGCGCATCCTGGCGCATCCGCACCCGACGCCACGGAGCAGGCCATCGTCGCTGCAGTCGACCGCGAGAACGAGCGAGCGCTCGCGCTCGTCCGGCAAAGCGTCGACATCAACAGCGGGACGATGAACTTTCCCGGCGTAAAGCGCGTGGCGGAGCTCTTCATGGACGAATTCGAGGAACTCGGCTTCACGGTCGAATGGCAGCCGGGCGAGGCGTTCGGCCGCGCCGGGCACGTCGTAGCGCGGCGCGTCGGCAACGGCGATAGCGATAGCGACATTCCCAGAATCCTCCTCGTCGGCCACCTCGACACGGTCTTTCCTGCCGACAGCGGCTTCGATGGCTACGAGGCGATCGATGCGCACCGCGCGCGCGGCCCGGGCATCACCGACATGAAAGGCGGCAACGTCGTGATGATCCAGGCACTGCGTGCACTGCGCGAGGCCGGCGCGCTCGACGACCTCGCCGTCACCGCTGTCCTGACGGGCGACGAGGAATCCTCGGGCGAACCGCTCTCGCTCGCGCGCAAGGCGCTCGTCGACGCGGCAATCTGGGCGGACTATGCGATCGGCTTCGAAGACGGCGACGGCAAATTCGAAACCGTGGTGGTAGCCCGCCGCGGCAGCGTGGACTGGAACCTCGAGGTACGCGGCAAGGCCGCGCACTCCTCGCAGATCTTCCAGCCGGAAGTCGGCTATGGCGCCGTTTACGAGTCCGCACGAATCCTCGACGCCTTCCGGGAGCGGCTGTCCGCACAGGAACTTCTGACGGTGAACCCCGGCGTCATCGGCGGCGGCACGAACGCGGTTGACGTTCCGGAAACGGGCGTAAACGCATCCGGCAAGAACAACGTAATCGCAGAGATCGTGCGCGTCACCGGCGACCTGCGCACGATCTCGCCGGGCCAGCTCGAGGACGCGCGCAACGAGATGCAGGACATCGTGGCCGACAGCCTCCCGCACACGAGCGCCACGATTCGCTTCGGCGAGGGTTACCCGCCGATGGCCGACAGCGAAGGCAACCGCGAACTGCTCGCGCGTTTCGACAAGGTGAGCCGCGAACTCGGTTTCGGCGCGGTCACCGCCGTCGATCCGCGCAACGCAGGCGCCGCGGACATCTCGTTCGCCGCCGCGCACGTCGAAGGCGCGATCGACGGCGTCGGGCTCATGGGCTCGGGCGGGCACACCGTCGACGAGACCGCCGACCTGCGGACGCTGTCGCAGCAGACGAAACGCGTAGCCGTGTTCCTGTACCGTCTCGGCCTGCAGGCGCGGCCGTAAGCCGTGATTTCGGCGAAGTCCGAACCATTGCAATTTTTCCCTGCCTCCGCTTGTAAGAATTACAGCCGCAGTGGCCACAGCGGGTCGAAGGTCTCCCTGCCGCCCCGCGACGGAGCACTGGCCGCCGCCGTGCACCCGACTGCCGTGGCATACAAATTGCACCTCCATCCGTCCCGCGCACCCGCGCCGCACGCAGGAACAGGAGGTACATCATGAGCATTGCGAAAACGATAGAAATTTCCGCCGAGTCCACAAAAAGTTTCGAGGATGCCATCAACACCGGGCTTACGAAGGCCGCGTCGACCGTGGAAAACATCGAGAGCGCGTGGATCAAGGACCAGATCGTCACCTGCGAGAACGGCGCCCCCAGCCGTTACCGCGTGCATATGAAAGTGACGTTTCGGGTACGCTGAGCACCCGCGTTCGGCGATATCGCCGCGCCGACCGGTCCAGGAGGAGGCAGACCCATGGGATTCGCGCTATCAGATCTCGAGCTCACGAGTGACGCGTTCAGGCATCACGGCAAGATTCCGGGGCGACACACGGGCGAAGGCGAGGACGTATCGCCCGCGCTCGCGTGGGCCAATGTGCCAGACGGGACCGAAGGTTTCGCGCTCGTGTGCCACGACCCGGACGCGCCGCTCGTAACGCCGGGGAGCTACGGCTTCGTACACTGGGTGTTGTACAACATCCCGGGCGACGTGCGTGGGCTCGACGAAGGCACCGGCAAGCACACCTGCGGGCGCAACGACTTCGGCAACAACGCCTACGGCGGCCCGATGCCGCCGGAAGGGCACGGTACGCACCACTATTATTTCTGGCTCCTGGCGCTGGATTCCGACCGGCCCCTCGCGCCGGGCCTGAGCCTGCGGGAACTCCTCGAGGCCGTCGAGCCCCACGTCATAGGGATGAACCGGCTGGTCGGCACGTACCGGCGGTCGTAGGAGCGATGGCCTCGCTGCTGCCAGGGCACGGCCAGCAGGCCAGCACCCCGGGCGAGATCCCGCCCCGCGGCTGGTGGGACGTCACGAAGCGCGTGTTCTCGCAGGCGGGCGAAGACCACATCGGGCTCATCGCCGCCGGCGTGGCGTTCTATGCATTCCTCGCGTTGTTCCCTGCACTGATCGCCGTGGTGTCCTTCTACGGAGCGTTCACGGATCCCGCCGAGCTCGAGGGCCAGATGCGGGCTCTGCTTGGCGTACTGCCGCCGGACGTGCACGATCTCCTCACCGAGCAGCTGCGGAGCATCAGCAGCGGCAGGGACGAGACGCTCGGCCTTGGCGCCGCACTCGGCTTGCTGATCGCGCTGTGGAGCGCCAACAAGGGCACGAAGGCGCTGTTCGAGGGCGTCAACATCGCGTACGACGAGACGAACCGCCGCGGTTTCTTTGCGCATAACGCGCTATGCCTGCTATTCACACTGGGACTCGCGGCCGGAATGAGCGTCGCGTTCGCGGTAGTGGTGCTGTTCGGGGCGTTCGGCGGCTGGCTGGACTTACCCACCGTGCTCACCGTGGCGCTGGGCGCCGCCGGCTGGATCGTCGTCGCGGCGATGGTCGTTATAGGGCTCGCGCTCGTGTATCGGTATGCGCCGGTGCGGACGAGCCCGCAGTTTCGCTGGGTGAGTACCGGAGCGGTAATCGCGCTGCTGCTGTGGCTGGCCAGCTCGGCCGCTTTCTCGTTGTACGTGGCCAACTTCGGCAGCTACAGCGAAACCTACGGGTCGCTCGCAGCGGTCATCGTCTTCCTGCTCTGGCTTTATATCTCCGCCTACGCGGTGTTGCTCGGTGCGGAAATCAACGCCGAGGCGGAGCACCAGACGGTTTACGACACGACCACCGGTGAGTACAAGCCGATGGGGGAGCGCGGGGCCTGGGTAGCTGACCACGTAGCGCGCGTGCCCCGCACGTAGGAGCGGCGGTCACGCCGCGACCGTGGCACACGTTCCGGCTTTGCCGCATTCGCGGCCTCACGGCCGCTCCTACTTTACGGTGATACCATGGCCGCTGGCCGGCAGCACCCCGGGACGCGGTGACCACCACAGGCAACGAACTGCTGCATCGCCGTACCGCCTTCGATGGCTGGCGCTCGATCTCCATCGCGCTCTACATGAGCCTCGTGGGTTACGGCGTGCTCGTCGGCATCCCGGTGATCAGCACCGCGTGGGTCAACCTCTTGGGCTTCAGCGAGGTCCAGGTCGGGCGCGTAGCGGGCGCCGATCTCGGCGGCCTCTCGCTCGGCGCGATGCTCGCGTCGTTGCTCGTCGCCCGCGTCAACCGGCGGCGGCTCGTGCTCGGCGCGGCGGCGCTGGCGATCGCCGCGAATGCGCTCTGCACGGTATACACCGGCTACGAGCAGGTCCTGTGGCTGCGGGTTCTCGCTGGCATAGGCAGCGGCGTCTACACGGCCGTCGCGGTCGTGACGCTCGGCGCCACCGCGAAGCCCGCCCGCGCCTACAATCTGATGCTGTTCGCGTTCGCATTCTCCCAGTCGCTCGAGATGCACATACTGCCGCAGCTGTCGATGGACGGCATCTACATGGCGTTCATCGGCTGTTACGCGTTTGGCCTGCTGTTTCTCGCATGGCTGCCGCCGCGGCCCGTGGAGCGGGGCCTGGACGTCCAGGTGGATGCGCAGGGTCCTGGCGGCCGGCACCACGCCGTGCACCGGCACGTGCCGGCCTTCGTACCGTGGCTGGTGCTCGCCGCAATCGTCGTGACGTACATCAACATCGGCGCGTACTGGACCTATATCGAACTGGCGAGCCATGCCTCCGACGCCACGCCGGAATGGGTCGGCCGCGTACTCGTATGGTCGTCCCTTTTTTCGCTGGTGGGCTGCCTGTTCGCCACGCTGGTCAGCAACCGCTTCGGCCTCGCACGCCCGCTCCTGGTGACGCTCGTCTGCCAGGCCGTCATCGTCGGCATGTTGGCCGGCGGAATCACCGACGGCAACATCGTTGTCAGCATGTTCGCGTTCAACTTCCTGTGGATCTTCGTCGACGTGTACCAGATGGCGACGATTGCAAACGTCGACCGCTCCGGGCGGTTCGCCTCCCTGATGCCGGGCGCCCAGGGCCTGGGCCAGATCCTCGGCCCGAACCTCGCGGCGACGATCCTCGCCCTCGGGCTCGGCTATGGCGGCGTCTTCGTCATGTGCGCCCTCGCCTCGCTCATAGCGATGACCATCTACCTGTACATGTATCTCCTGCTTCGCAAGCAGATACCGGCGCTCGCCGACGCGTCCTAGTGGTTCCGGCATGCCCGACGTCGCGGCCGTGCGCTTGCAGAAGCGGCGGTCACGCTGCGAACAGGCGGTGGCTGGATGCCGCGGCGAAAGCGACGCGGGTCGGTCGGCGCGAACCATTCGCGGCCTTACGGCCGCTCCTACGGTGCTTTTCTCACCAGGCGGCGGTAAACATGATCCATGCCTTCGTCACATCCGCGAACTCAGGCGAGCGGCTGTCGAATCCCGCGGCAATCAATGCCAGGGTGTATTCGCTGCCGAACGTGCGGGCTACTGAGAGATCGAGCTCGCGGCCGTACGAATCGCCGCCGGCTTGTGCCGAGAAGTCGTGATACACGCCCTCGAACTGCCAGCTCCCGCGCGTGACTGACAGGCCGCCGTGGACATCCAGTACGCCGGCGTCGGGGGTCGCCAGGAACTGGTCCGCCCAGCCCTGGAACGCGTGCAGCGTAGCGAGCGGCGTGCGGAAGGCGGCGCCGGCTTGCGTATCATCGCCGCCGAGCGACGCGACTCCGACCCGAACCGCCGGCCACTTGCCTCGCGGAGCCCATCGCCCGGTGAGCTGCCAGTAGTCGGCGGTGAAATCCACTGGCGCATCGGCAGCATCGGACTGCCACGCGTACTCGGCGAGCCAGGTGTACCCGCCGCGATCGGTTTCGCCGGCGCCGGCCACCCGCAGCCCCGCCGTCGTCGTGGAGAACGCCGGCTCGTCATCGTCGTCGATGTAGTACAGGTAAGGCGTGAGGCTCACACCGCCGGGAAGGCGCCAGGCGAGGTTCAGGAGGTGCGTGTTCATACGGTGGTCGCCCGCTGGCACGGTATCTCCGTAGATCCGGTTCGCATTGCCGATCCACCCGTAACACAGCTTGCCCTCGCCGAACGCGTTGCCGGTGACGCTGACGGCGTCGAACGTCTGTTCGTTCTGGCGCCAGCCGACGCCGCCGATGAAGCGCTGGTCATCGAGATTGATGCGCTGCCGGCCGAGGCGAACCTGCCAGCCGCGGGCTATCCCGCCCGCAACGGTATAGTCCGCGTACAGCTGGTTCAGGTCGGCGCCTTCCGGGTCGGCGACGACGGGATACTGCGTACGGTCCGGCGAGGTCCCGGCGCCGCTGTTGAACTCGTCGAAGTACAGCTCGCCGACGTAATCGAACTCGCCGAATGCGCGCCAGTTGCGCCACTGGCCCGTCTGGAAATTGAGCCGCAGCCGCGCCGTAGACGCCAGCGCATCCTCCTCGAAGCCGTCCTGGTCGACGAACTCGAAGCGGTACCGCAACCCGACGTGGGTCGTACCGGCCTGCAGGGACGTCACCAGCGACGACTCGTCGCCGACGACCTCCCCGCCCGGAGCGGGAGCGGCCGCGAGCAACGCGGCCGCTGCGACAGGAACCAACACGGGCCATGAACCAGGACAGGACACGGGCGTGCCTCAGTACACGTCGTTGACCGTGTTGTAGATGTTGAACTTGCCGGTCGGCGTGACCACCTCGGGCCCCTTGATGACGTGCTTCAGCTCGCGCGTCTTGTCGTCGACGACGACGATCGCCGATTCCTCCTCCTTGCCGCTCCAGACGGAGAACCAGACTTCGTCGCCCGCGGCGTTGTACTCCGGCTGCACGACGCGCTTCGGGCCGTCGCCGAGCCCGGCCCATTCCGCGATGGGCAGCACCTCGTAGCCCGCACCGAGATCATCGATGTCGTACACGGCGACGCTCTGGCTGATGGCGACGTCCGGGTTCAAGGGCGAGTCGACCCAGAGGTTGCGCGACTTCGGGTGCGACTTGACGAACAGCGAGCCGCCGCCCTGGCCCTCGAGGACCCTGACCGCCTTCCAGGCGTGCGCCGGGTGCTGGTCCGGATCGGTACCGAGAAACGTCACATTGGCGTTGCCGAGCGCGCTCGTCACCCACACCGGCCCGTACTCCGGGTCGACGATGTTGGCGCCGCGCCCGGGGTGCGGAATCTTCTCGACGTCGACCAGCGCTTCGAGCTCGCGCTCGCGCGAATCGACGACCGCGATCTTGTCGGACTGGTTCGCAGCCGTCAGGAAATAGCGTTTGCTGCGGTCCCAGCCGCCGTCGTGCAGGAAGCGGGCCGCCTCGATATCGGTGATGGTCAGCGCATCGATGTCCCGGTAGTTGACGAGCAGGATATGCCCCGTTTCCTTCACGTTGACGATGAACTCCGGGTGCTCGTGGGACGCGACGATCGCGGCGACGCGCGGCTCCGGGTGATACTCCTGCGTATCCACGGTCATGCCGCGCGTGGACACGATCTTCAGCGGCTCGAGTGTATCGCCGTCCATCAGCACGAACTGCGGCGGCCAGTAGGCGCCGGCGATCGCCAGTTCGTCCTCGTAACCCTTGTACTTCGACGTCTCGACGGAGCGCGCCTCGAGGCCGACCTTGATCTCCGCGACGATCGCGGGCGGGTTCATCCACAGGTCGACGATGTCGACCTTGGCGTCGCGCCCGATCGTGAACACGTAGCGTCCCGACGCGGACGGCCGCGAGATGTGCACCGCGTACCCGGTCGGCAGGATGCTGACGATCTCCTTGGTATCGCCGTCGATGATCGCCACCTGGCCCGCGTCGCGCAGCGTGACAGCGAAGAAGTTGTTTATGTCGCGCTCGTGCTGCGGCGCCTTCGGCCGGTCTTCCGGCGCGACCAGCACCTTCCAGCTCTCGCGCATCTCCGCCATGCCGAACTCCGGCGGTTCCGGCGGCTCCTGCCGCAGGAAACGCGCCATGATGTCGATCTCCTCGGGCGAGAGCTCGCCGGAACTGCCCCAGTTCGGCATGCCGGCCGGCGAGCCGTAGGTGATGAGGGCTTCCAGGTACTCGTGGCCCTTCTCACGAGTGATGTCGGGCGTCAGCGGCTTGCCTGTCGCCCCCTTGCGCAACACGCCGTGGCAGCCGGCGCAACGCTCGAAGTAGACGCGGGTCGCGAGCTGGTATTCCTCATCGGTCAGTTCGGGGCCCTCGGCGCTCTGCTCCCCGCGCGCGGCCTCGCCGGCCGGCGACGCCGTGCCGCGATAGCGGAGCTCCGCCTCGGTCGCACCCGCATGCGGCTGGCCCGCCGCGCGGTCGACGTTGCCGGTTTCGACGCGCATCGCCGCCACTTCCGCCACGCTGACCGCGGCGAGGTCATTGCCCCAGGAATTGAACACGTAGGTCAGCGTGTCCGCGAGCTGCTGGTCGCCCAGGTGGCCCATGCTCGGCATGACGCCGTTGTAGTCGACGCCATTGACGGTAATGGGACCGGACAGGCCGAACAACGCGGCCCGCAACACCTCTTCGCGCTCGCGCGCCAGGAAATCCGACTTCGCGAGCGGCGGAAAGGCGCCGGCCAGGCCCTGCCCGTTCGGCTGGTGACACGCGGCGCAGTTCGCGACATAGGCGGACTCGCCGCGTTCCATCGCCTCGGCGAGATCGCCGCTGGCCGTTTCCGCCGCGTGCACGGCGGTATCGCCGGGCGCGGCCTGCTCCGCTGCGGGCCTGGCATCGGGCTGCCGCTCGCAGGCAGCGACCAGGGTGAGCGCGGCCATCGCGCAAACCGGTAAGGTCCGGCAAATCCCGATTACGAGTTTCATAGCCATGCTCCTGCGATCATTCGTTACCAGTGCCACTCGATGCCGATAGACAGGTTGCGGCCCGGCTGCGCGAGTGCGGGGAGCAGCGGGTCGGCGGGAGGGAGGCCGCCCACGGTGGTCCACTGCCACCAGGTCCTGTCGGTGAGGTTCATGAGCCCGGCGCGCAACACGCTGCGTTCGCCGAGCGCCTGTGAAAACAGGAGATCGAACAGCGCATACCCCGGCGGCTCGAACAGGTCGCCCGCGGAGTCGTCACGGTCGGTCCATGCGTCGGTCAGCGTCGTCGCGAGACGCAACTGCCGGCGGCCGTCCGGCGACGTCCAGTTGAACCCGAGTACGGCCTGCGCGGGCCCGACCGAGTTCAGGGCCTCGCCGTTCTCCCGGTTCTCGCCGCGCGCGGCATAGAAGGAGCCGTCGATACTCAACGTCTCGCCCGAATGCGGAAGCACGGCGCCGAACGAGCCCTCGATACCGGAGATGCGTGCTTCCCCGATGTTGCGCGACTGGAACAGCACGCGGTCGCTCGCGGCGTCGTAACCCAGGCGCGCCTTGCTGTCTATGAAATCGTCGTAGACCGTATGGAACAGTGCGAGCCGTAAGTATCCCGGCGAGCCCTGTAACCGGATGCCCGCGTCGAAGCCGTCGGAACTCTCCGACCGCAGGTCCGGATTCGGAATGGCGCGGTACTTGAACAGGGGTATGTCGAGGCCGATGTTCGCATCGTCGAACGGTGGCGCACGGAACCCGTGCGCGTATTGCAGGAACAGGTCCGCCCTGTCCGTCGCGTGCCAGACGAGGCCGAGCTTGGGCGACAGGTCGGACTCGCTGAGCGATACCGGCTCAGCAGTGGGGTTGTCTTCCCTGTAGATCGCGTCCTCGCGCGGGGACAGCGCGTAGCGGTCGGCGCGCACGGCGGCGATGAGGGTGACGTCCCCCAGCAGCACGGCGTCTTCCACGTACATGCCCCACTCGTCCGTATCGGTGACCGGGAAGTCGCGCAACGGGAATTCCTCGCCGAGGATGATGCTTTGCGAGGCACCGTCCTCGATGCCCGTCTCCTTGCCGTCGCGCAGTTCCTCGGTGCGCGTCCGCCGATATTCGAGCCCTGCGCCGAGGCGGTGCGTTACCGTCCCGGCGTCGAAATCCCGTTGCAGGTTCGCCTCGAAACCGTGAAAGGCCTGGTCGTACTCGAACTGCCGGTCGATGATCACCGGCCGCGCGGCGTGGGCGCGCACGTCCCGCGTATCCTGGTCGATGCGGGATTGCCC
>DASUOE010000111.1:0-3289 GCA_036276805.1 Woeseiaceae bacterium
GCTCGACGGCTGGTTCTTCGACGACGGCGTCGTGTATTACCCGGCACCCTTCGAAAAGCTGGGCCAGGCAGCGCGCGCCGGCAACCCGAACCGGCTCATTTCCTGGAATGCATGGGTATCTGCGAGCGTCACGGAATTCCAGGACGTCATGTTCGGCGAAGGCCACCACGGCGAACCGGTAACGGGCAGCGCACCGGCAGGCGGCGACGGCATTCTGACCGCCGGACCGAGCGCGGGCCTGCTCGAGCATGGCATGTTCATGACCGCGAACGACTGGGGCATCCACGACACGGACCAGTCCGTGGAATCCATTGTGACGCCCGTGCAGGCAGGGGAGTGGATCGCCGCTGCCGCCGAGCGCAACGTGCCCATCTCGTTTACGCTCGTGATGTGGGAGGACGGCACCGTGCCCGCGCAGTCGCTCGAGCTGTTTCGCCGAGTTCCGTGATCGACACACACCTGCTGCCCCGGGAGTTTGACCAGATGCAGTCCGTAATCATCCGCACGACCCTCGCCGTTCTCCTGCTGTCGTCTTCCGCACTCGCGGAACCCGACCGTGACTGGAACTACGAGCCGGCGCCGGCGAACCTGGAGGCGCGGGAGTGGTTCCAGGACGCGAAGTTCGGCATTTTCATCCACTGGGGCGTTTACAGCGAGCTCGGCGGCGCCGGGGAGCAGGGCATCGCCGAGTGGGTGATGGAACGCAAGAAAATCCCGATCGACAAGTACGAGCGGCTCACCCGGTTCTTCAACCCGGTGGATTTCGACGCCGACGAGTGGGTGCAGGCCTTCAAGTCGGCCGGCGCGAAGTACGTGACGATCACGTCGAAGCACCACGACGGGTTCGCGATGTACGACTCCGACGCCAGCGACTACGACATCGTCGAACGGACAGCATTCGGCCGCGACGTCATAGCCGAACTGAAGGAAGCCTGTGACCGGCACGGACTGAAGCTGTTCTTCTATTACTCGCAGCTCGATTGGCACCACCCGGACTATTACCCGCGCGGCATGACTGGCAATGTCTATACCGGGCGGCCGGAAAGCGGCGACTGGGACGAGTACATCGACTACATGAACGCACAGCTCACGGAGCTGTTGACGAACTACGGCGACATCGGCGGGATCTGGTTCGACGGGTGGTGGGACCAGAAGGACACCCCGATGCGCGACCGCTGGCGCCTCGAGGAAACCTACAAGCTGATCCATCGGCTGCAGCCGCAGGCGCTGATCATCAGCAATCACCACGTGACGCCCTTCCCGGGCGAGGATGCGCAGCCGTTCGAGCAGGACCTGCCCGGCGAGAACTCCGCCGGCTTCAATACTTCCCACATCAGCGAGCTGCCGCTCGAAATGGCGCAGACGATGAACGGCTCGTGGGGCTTCAACCTGATCGACGACAACTTCAAGTCGACGGACGAACTTATCCGCACGCTGGTGTCGGCGGCCGGGCGTAACGCGAACTACCTCATGAATACGGGGCCGATGCCGAACGGCGAACTGCAGCCGGAGAACGTCGCGACGTACGCCGAGATCGGCGCATGGCTCGAGAAGTACGGCGAAAGCGTCTACGGAACGCGCGGCGGGCCGTTGTCGCCGCGTCCCTGGGGTGTGACGACTCACAAGGACGGCGCGGTTTACGTGCACGTACTCGACTGGACCGATACCTTGCTGCCCTTGCCGCTGGACGTCGACGTCGAAAAGGCAACGCTGTTGCAGGACGGCAGCCGCGTCGACGTCGAGAAGACCGGGAATGGCTACCTGCTGCGGCTGCCGGAGCAGTTGCCGGCCGGACCGGTGTTGACGATCCGGCTGGAGATCGGCTGAGGCATCCTGGAAGGCCGGCGCTGAGGCCAACCTGCTTTCCGGCCGCCCCGGCTATTCGCCGGCTATTCCATCCGGTCGCGGTGCTCCCGGATGGTCTCGAGAACACGCATCGATGCGTCGCCGATGCTGCCGTCCTGGTACACCAGGACGTTCAGCGTGACGGGCCCTTTGCCCGAGGCCGCGTCGATGAACGCAAGCAGGTCGCCGGTTTCGAGGACCGGCGCCGGAATAGCGGTATCGCGCTCCGTGTGGACCCATCCCCCCTCCAGCGCGAGCAGGGCGTGATACTGCAATCCGGCGCCGGGCCCGCTTTCGACGATGCGGGCCGAAGGCGCTACCGGCACTGAATACACTTCGCCGGCCCAGTAGTCCTGCCAGGGCGACACGAGCGGGTAGATCCAGCTGTTCAGGGCGAGCAGGCGGTCGGGATTGCCCGACTTGGCGGCCCGGTACACCCGTTCGTAGGGGAGGTCGCCGTACTTTTCGGCAGCCTGGTACCAGCCGTCCAGCCAGTAGCCGGCGACGTCGTCTCCGTAGCGCTCGCCGACCTCGGTGAGCAGGCGCACATTGGCGTCGACGAACTGCTCCTTGCCGGCGTTTTCGAGATCAGCGTAGATATGTGTCGCGAAGTACAGCATCAGCACGATGCCATGGTCGGAAAGGCCGTCCGCGAGTTCGCGGATGAGATCGCGCTCCGTCGTCCGCCCCGGGTGCGTCTTCTCCCACCCGGCAAGCGGCGCGGGAAAATGCGGCTCGGCGTGGTTGGTCGTGAAGATGACGTAATCGGCACCGGTCGACGCCACCATGCCGACGAACCGGCTCACGTCGAAGGCGTCGACGGCCGCCGCGTAGTCGGCCACGGGACCGGAGCGGGGCGCCGCCTGCGACGTCCAGTGAAACATGAGGCCGTAGCCCAGCTCTGCAAACCACCCTGTGTCCGGACGCGCGGCCCCGGCGCGCATGATTTCCGCGTCGGCGTCCCCGGTGGCCGCTGACGGAAGCAATTCCAGCGCCCGCAGTGCGACCGGATTACCGGACGACGTCGGCGCAATACGGAGCGACAGCTCCGCCTCGCCGGTGCTACCCCGCGGTACCTCGAGAATGCCGGGGAGCTGCTCGCGCGCGAACGAGCGCTGGTACCACTCCCCGGTCGCGGGATACACGCGTGGCGTGACGTAAAGCCTGGCAGACAAGTCCGAACGGCCGGCGCCGACGTCCACGCGCACGCTGCCGGAATCAAGGGCGTATTGCACGAAGACGAGATAGTCGCCGGCCGGAAGATCGTCGATCTTCCAGGTAAATCGTGCCCCGGCGCTCGCTACTTTGTGGCTGGCGAGCGTCTCGATCTCGCCGTCCTCGGACGCCGTTTCCGTGGCATAGAGCAGGGTGGAATGGCTCGTCGTAACGGCCGGCGCCTCGTCGGCGTAGGCAGCGAGGCCCAGGAGCGCCAGAGCGCCGGGTA
>DASUOE010000112.1:0-13756 GCA_036276805.1 Woeseiaceae bacterium
TACCTTCAGCACGGGATTCGCCGTGCTGCCGGTCGTGTTCGCGCGCATGCCGCTCGGCGACTTCTTCGGCACGGTGTGGTTCGCCATGCTGTTTCTCGCGGCGGTCACGAGCTCCATCTCGATGCTCCAGCCGGCGAAGGCGTTCTTCGAGGACGCGCTCGGCCTGTCGCACCGCGCGGCGACGCTGCTGGTCAGCGCTCTGTGCACGGCCGGCAACGTGTTCGTACTCTGGTTCAGCAAGGGCCTGGTCGCGCTGGATACGCTCGATTTCTGGGTCGGCACGTTCCTGATCTTCGTCGTCGCGGGCACCCAGCTCATCTGCTTCGGTTGGGTTTTCGGCGTCGACAAGGGCCTGCGCGAGGCTCACGCCGGGGCCGAGTTCCGCATCCCCGGCTTCTTCCGCTTCGTCATCAAGTACGTGTCGCCGGTCTTCCTGCTCACGATCTTCATCGGCTTCTGCTGGACGGAGATGCCGGACTACGTGCGCACCGTACTCGGCAATGGCGACCTGCCGCCGGACAAGAACGCGCTGCTCGCCTGGCTGGTGATCCTCGCATCGATCTCGTTCCTCATGGCAGTGACGGCCATCGGTTCGCGGCGCTGGAAAGCGGCCGGCTACGTACCGGAAGCGCTCGTGTCGCGGCCGACGCCCGATTCCGCCGGGCCGGGGGCGCCATGACGCTGCCCGCCGCGCTGTTCATGACCGTTTCCGTCGTCGGCGTCGTAGCCTTCGCGGCGTGGTGCTACTACCGCCTGCTCAGGCGAAAGTAGGAGCGGCCGTAAGGCCGCGAAAAGTCGCGGCGTGACCGCCGCTCCTACGGGCCGGCGAGATCCGTCAGCAACCGGTGCCAGTACTCCAGCGCCGAGTAGAACGACTCCACCGGGATGCGCTCGTTGAGGCCGTGCGCGAACACATCCTCGTTGCGCATGAATACGCCGGACACGCCGTAGGTCGGCAGCCCGGCGCGGCGCATATGCAGGCCGTCAGTAGCGTACGGTGCCATGTACGGGATGATGGGAACGTCGCCGTAGGTTTCGTGCACGGCGTCCGTGACCGCGCCCATCACTTCCTCGTTGAGCGGCGAGACCGGGCCCTCGAACGTCTCGGCAAGCTTGCGAATCTCGAGGTCCTCGTTGCCGGCCGCCTCGAGCAGCGTTGCCTGTACGTCCGCGACGGCGTCGCCCGGGAAGATCCGGCAGTTGAGGGTCGCCGTGGCCGACTGCGGCAGTGCGTTCTCGGCGTGGCCGGCGTCGAGCATGGTCGCAACGCAGGTCGTACGCGTGACGCCGACCTCGGCCGGCAGCGCCTCGAGCACAGTCCGCGCTTCCTCGTTCTCCGGGTCGCGCGCGAACTCCCGCATCGCGGTGCGGGCCGGTTCGGCCGCGAGCGGTGCGGCTGCCTCGAAGTACCCGCGCGTAACGTCGTTGATGCGCGCGGGAAAGCGGTAGGCCGCGATGTTCGTCAGCGCTTCCGCGAGGTCGTAGATCGCGTTGTCGGCGCGCGGCAGCGAGCTGTGCCCGCCCGGATTGCGCGCGGTGATCTCGAATGTGGCGTAGGTCTTTTCCGCCGCCTGGACGAGGTATGCCATGTATTCGTGCCGGTCGTTCTTGAGCCCGCCGCCGCCGTCGGAGTTCAGCACGTACTCCGCATCCGTCAGGTGCCGGTGCTCGTTCGCGAGCGCCCGCGTCGTCTCCATGAGCGTTTCCTCGTCGCCTGTGAATGCGATGACGAGGTCGCGGGTAGGCACGAAGCCCTCGCGTTTCAGGCGCAGGAAAGTCTCCGTCAGCACCGTCACGCCTTCCTTGTTGTCGGCGGTGCCGCGCCCGAAGAAGTACCCGTCCTCCTGGATCAGCGTGAACGGGTCGCGTTCCCAGTCGGAGGGTATCGCGTCGACAATGTCCATGTGCGCGAGCAGGAGGATCGGCTTCCGGCCGGAGGAGCCGTCGCCGCGGTAGCGGACCACGAGTGCCGCGGCATCCTCGCCTGTCGACAGCTCCTGGGGCAGCACGTGGACGTCCGCCTCGTCGAACCCGCCGTCGCGAAAGTGCCCTGCCAGGTAGTTCGCAAGCTCCGGCACCTTGCCGTGACCGGCGGCCGAGCGGATGGCGATGACGTCGCGAAAGATCTCCAGCGCTTCCTGCTGGTAGTCCTTCGTATAGAACTGCACGTCGGCTGCGAAAAGCGCGAGGGGGCAGAGCAGCGCCATAGCCGCTGCCGGTATTCGTCTCACGATGGTTTCCCCGTGTCGTCGAAGCGGCGAGCCTAGCACGGGAGGCGCAGTGGCCGAGGGCAGGATCCACGGTTGCAGGACCGGCCGCCCGTCCCCCGCGAGCGCCGTCCTGCGGTCCGCCGGCGGGTCGGCGGGCTTGCCGTCCAGCACCGGCATTATCGCGAAGGCCGGCCGGCCATCCCACCCGCGGCCCGGCGGCAGGCCCGAAACCGGCAGAGGGCCGATTCTTTTCGACCGCGTGTCTCGCCTATAATCGCCTCCCGGTCGTGTGCTGCCTGCCGCGGCGCACCGGCCGGGATTACCGCAGGGGAGCAGCGGGCCAGGGGGTCACCTCGCCGGGCCCGCGTACCGGGAGTCAGGGTTGAAGGCTGATCAACGCAAGAGCAGCCGGGGTGATCCCCGGCGTGCACGGCGCGTCGCACGCACGGTCGAACCGATCGTGGGCGCCGCGCTGCTTTGCGTCGCCTGCCCCGCCGGCGCCGAGAACTGGTTCCCGGTTCGCACGCACAACCCGTTCCTGCAGATCTACGGCGTGCCGGCGTTCCAGGGCGCGGACGTGCTGTCGCCGGGCAGGTCGGACTGGCGCTTCACGTTCGACATTGCGAACCATGCCGACGATTCGGCGACGTCGACGGAGAGCATCACGCTCGACGGCGAAAGCTACTTCCTCAATTTCGCGGCGCGCCGCGGCATGACGCCCTGGCTCGAGCTCGGCATCGACGTGCCGGTCGTTGCGCACGCGGACGGCATGCTCGACAACGTCATCGAGGGCTGGCACGACCTCTGGGGGATGAGCAACGCCAATCGCACCGGGCCGCCGAACGAGCTCGAGTTCGTCTACGCCAATCCCGCGATCGACGACTATGCGCTTTACTCCGGCGGCGCCGGTCTCGGCGACGTGCGCCTGCACGCGGCCGTGCCGCTCCGTTTCGCCGCGCTGCCGCCGACGGCCGCGCTGACGGTGAAGGCCGGACTCAAGCTGCCGACCGGCGACGCGAAAGCCTTGCGCGGCAGCGGCGCCGCGGACGTCTCGCTTGCCGTGTACTGGTCCGACACGGAGGCGTTCGGCATCGACAGGCTCGACGTCACCGCGCATGCCGGCGTGCTCGCGGCGGGCGATGGCGACCTCTTCGGCGAAATCCAGGAATCGACGGTCCCCTTCGGCGGATTCGCGGCAGACTGGCGATTCAACGAGCGCCTGCGGGCAATGGCGGCGCTGTACGCGCAGGGCCGGTTCGTGGAAAGCGACCTGGACGAGCTCGGTACTTCGCTGCAACTCATCGTCGGCGGCGAGTACCGGTTCGCCGGCGGCTACACGCTCTCCTTCGGTATCGTCGAGGAACTGTTCTCCGACGCGACGGTGGATTTTGCCGTGCAGTTCTCGCTCAGGCGCGGCCTCGGGAGTGACGGCTGATGCAAAGGCCGGTCGCCGCGCTGCTTGCATTGCTGGCATTGTCGGGCGGCGGCACCGCCGGCGCCGTCGATGGCGTGCCGCTCCAGGACTGGCGGCTCCTGTCCGCCGACGGCGTGACCTGTTGTCTCTCAATGCCGCCTGCGCTGATCGCGACGTCGACGGCCGTCGATCCGCACACGCCGTATCTCGAGTTTCCCGTGCAGACCAAGGACGCGGCGGGCCTCCGTCGCGACACGGCGTACTTCATGGGCTACCAGTTCGCGGCCGTGGCGATCCTGTACATGATGCCGGAAAGCGTCACGAACTGGAGCGAAGAGGACAAGAGCGACTACAGCATGTCCAAGTGGTGGAACAACGTCACGAGCCCGCAGATGGACTCCGACGACTTCTACCTCAACTGGATCATCCATCCGTACTGGGGCGGCTCCTATTTCGTCCGCGCACGCGAGCGCGGCTACTCCAACACGGAATCGTTCTGGTATGCCGTGCTGCTCTCGACGATGTTCGAGTACGGCGCGGAAGCACTGGCCGAGGAACCGTCCTACCAGGACCTCGTGATTACGCCCGTCCTGGGCTCGCTCGTCGGTGTGTGGTTCATGGATGTGCGCGACGGGGTGCGCGAACGCACAGAGGCCCGCGGGCACCGTTCTACAGGCGACCAGTGGATCTGGGTGCTGACCGACCCTCTCGGCGCGCTGAATCGGCAGGTCGACCGCCTGTTCGGACGGGACGTGGATGCGGCGTTCGCACCGTTCGTCGCCGTGCCGCCGGCGTCGGCGGATCCGTGGGCGCGCCCGTATGCGGCGGACGACGAGCCGGCCGTCGGGCTCAACCTGACGCTGGCCTGGTAACGCCGGCGGCGGAAGACGCGCAGTCCGCCGCCGCAGGCGTTGGTACACTCCGGGCATGCCTGCGCCGCCGCATCCTAAGCACGTTTGGCCGCACGCCGGCGTACTGCCCGGTTACCCGGACGTCGGCGCGCTGCTCGCGGCGACGGCGCCGGTGCGCCCGGTGTACTGCATCTATCCGCGCGAGTACACGGAGGCAGCACGCGAATTCGTAAGCGGCTTTCCCGGGCGCGTGCTGTACGCCGTCAAGGCGAACGACCACCCGGAGGTCCTGAAGCTCCTGTACGCGGCGGGCGTCCGTCACTTCGATTGCGCATCGCTGCCGGAGGTGGAAACCATACGCCGCGAGTGCGGCGACGCCACCTGCTATTTCATGACGCCCGTCCGTCTGCGCGGTGCTGCCGCCGCGGCAGCGCGTGAGTTCGGCGTGCGCCACTTCATGATCGACCATGCGAGCGGGCTCGCGCCGCTCGCCGCTGAAATCGACGTCGCGAAATCCGTCGTGTTCGCGCGCATGGCCGTGCACCACGCCTCGGCCATGGCCGACCTGTCCGCGCGCTTTGGCGCGCCGCCCGCCGACGTACCCGCGCTGCTCGATGCGATCCGTGCGGCCGGCGCGGAACCGGCGCTCGCATTCAACGTCGGCTCGAACGTTTCGGACCCGGATGCATACCGCTACGCGCTCGGCGTCGCCCGCGAGGTGCTCGACGGGTTGCCGTACCGCCTCCGGCTGGTCGACATTGGCGGCGGCTTCGCGCTGTCGTACCCGGGCTTCGCGGTGCCGCCGCTCGCGGCGTATTTCGCGGCCGCGCGCGAGGGCATCGCCGCGCTGCCGCTCTCGGAAGGAGGCGAGGTACTGGTCGAGCCGGGCCGCGCGCTCGCGGCGCCCGGCATGTCGGCGGTGGTCGAAGTGCTGCTCCGCAAGGAGGAGCGTCTGTTCCTGAACGACGGCATGTACGGCATCTTCTGGGAACTGCGCTTCAAGGGCCACGAGCGCTTCCCGGTGCGCTGCTGGCGCAACGGCCGGCTGCACGCTGCCGCGGCGGCGACCTTCCGTTTGTTCGGCCCGACCTGCGATTCCTCGGATGCGCTCCCGGGCGCGGTAGAACTGCCGGCAGACATCCGGCCCGGCGACTACCTGGAGTTCGGGCGCATCGGCGCGTACAGCCTCACCGGCCGCACGAACTTCAACGGCCACTACAGCGATGCGATCGTCACGATCGGCGAGGACACCCCACCACTGTAGGAGCGGCGGTAACGCCGCGACTTGAGGGTGGCCGGAATTCCTGAGCTGGGAGCGGCGGTAACGCCGCGAATTGAGGGTGGCCGGAATTCTTGAGCTGGGAGCGGCGGTAACGCCGCGAATTGAGGGTGGCCGGAATTCCTGAGCTGGGAGCGGCGGTAACGCCGCGAATGGTTCGCGGCCGGATGCCATGGCGTTTTCGCCACGGCCGGACAGCACGAACAATTCGCGGCCTGACGGCCGCTCCTACGGCCGCCTACATTCGCGGGTCGATGAAGGACGCGCCGTCGAGGTTGCGCTTCACCTCTGCCGGGATGTCGAGTCCGAGGTGCGCCGCGATGGACGGCAATACGTCGACCAGCGCCGGCCGGCTCGCGAAACGCTCATTCAGCCGGCGGCTGTCGGTCGCAATCCAGATCGTGCGTTCGCGCTCGCTTTGTTCGCCGTGCTCGCGGCCATCGACGGCGTCGCGGCCGTGGTCGGTCGTGACGAGGATGAGCCAGTCCTCGGCGCCGGCGGCGCGGCGTTCGCGCACGGCGTCGCGGATCGCGCCGACGTAGCCGTCCATCGTTGCGACCGCCGCATCGAACTCCGGGCCGTCGCCATAACGATGCGCGACGTCGTCCGTGTACTGCAGGTAGACCCAGCTGAGCTGCGGGCCCTCGGCCGCGATGTAGCGCGCCGCCTCGGCGGCGACGGCCGAATCGATGTCGGCGATGAACTCGTCGAGCTCCGGGTCGCCGCCATCGTGCGGGAATCGTGTCGTGTCGAGTTCGAGCCCGTCGTACGCGTAGTCGATCTTCGCGCCGCCGGCAGCTTCGAGCCCGTCGCCGACGAGCTTCGTGCGGTTGTCCTGCCACGTCGAGAAGAGGGCGGTCGTGAGTGCGGGATCGTGGTGCTTCGCGATGCGGAAGAGGTCCCAGTAGGCGTAGTCCGGCGCCGCGACGTCGTTGTCGTACACGTTGTGCTTGTCGGCCCACGTGCCGGTGATGAGCGTCTGGTAGCCGACGGCGGAAATCGTCGGGCTCTCGCTCGGGCCGCCGGCTTCGCCGCCGAGCCAGGCGCGCGTATAGCCGCCCTCGGCCGCGAGCGCGTCGATGTTCGGCGTCGCGGCACGCTCGACGACGTCTGCCGGTATGCCGTCGACGATGATGAACACCGCCTTCGGCACGGCATCGGCGGGCGCTTCCGTCGCCCCGGCCGGCGAGGGCGGCGAGTCGCAGGAGGCAACCAGGCCCGTCGCCGCCAGCAGCGCCAGTGCGCGGATAATCGGGTGCATGCGGCGTGTCCGCGGCAACACGCGTAATCGCAGCGCGGTATTCAGATCGAGGACTGCGGGCATATGCGACTCCCGTCGAAGAAGCGGCCGAGCCTGAGTTCGTGGAGATCGATGCCGGCGTCGCCGCCGGTGACGAGCGCCGCGAGGGCCATGCCGGCGCCTGGGCCGATGCCGAAGCCGTGCCCGCTGAAGCCGGTCGCGACGTAGAACCCGGGTACGGCCGTCGCGTCCATGACGGGTATGACGTCGGGCGTCGATTCGATCATGCCGGCCCAGGTTTCGACGAACGCGATGCCGGTCAGCGCCGGGAAGACCGTGGCGAGATCGCGGCGCAGCGTCCGCAACGCCGCGGCGTTCGGCGCGGGATCGAGGACGCGGGTCGCCTCGAACGGAGAAGCCGCGTCGAGGCTCCAGTGCACGGGCGTCCGCCATTCGTCGAGGAATTCGCGCCCGACCGACAGGTGCACGATGCGCCAGTCCTGCCGCAGGGCCGGCAGGAAGCGGAAGAAATGCCGGAACGATGCGGGTGTGATCGCGTGGTCGAGCAGCGCACCCGGCGCGACGGTGTAGCCGCCGTCTTCCCGGCGCCGGATGCCGATGCGCTCGTCGAACAGGTTGCCGTCGAGGACGTGCGGCCCCGGCGCGGTCCTGGCGACCGTGCCGCGCACCTTGAGCTGCGGCAGCTCGACGCCGACGGAGCGGCAGAACAGCGACGTCCACGCACCTCCCGCGCAGAGCACCGTCGGGGCACGGATACGGCCGTGTTCGGTGACGACGCCCGCCGTGCGGCCGGCCGCAATGTCGATGCCGCGCACCGCGGTGCCAGTGAGCACCGTGCCGCCTTCCCGTGCGACCGCGCGGGCGAGCGCCGGCACGGCCTTGTGGGGTTCGGCGCGCCCGTCGCTTGCCGTGTACATTGCGCCCGCCCAGCGCAGCCCGGCGCCGCGCGCGAGTGCGTCGAGCTTCTCGCCGCGCACGATCTCGGTGTCGAGGTCGTAGCCGCGGGCACCCGCGGCCCAGTCTTCATAGCCCGCTAGCCCGGACTCGGTGCGAGCCGCGAACAGGCAGCCGCCCTGAGTGAAGCCGACGCTTTCGCCGATCTCCGCCTCTAGTCCGCGCCAGATGCGGTTCGCCGCGATGGCGAGGGGGAGTTCCCTCAGGTCGCGGCCCTGCTGGCGCACCCACCCCCAGTTGCGCCCGGACTGCTCGCCGGCTACGTGGCCCTTTTCGCATACGACGACGTCGACGCCCTGCCGGGCTAGGAACCAGGCCGTCGAGATGCCGATTATCCCGCCGCCGATGATGACGACGTCCGCGGCCGACGGAATGTCCGCCGGCGGCACAACCGGCCGCATCCAGGTCTGGCGGACCAGGGACGCGTTCGCGTGGGGGCTAACGCTTTGCAGAATCCCCCTCGCCGATGCGCGCACGCACGTAGTTGCGGATATCGAGGCTCCAGTCCTCCATCGGCCCGTAGAAACCGCTCGTGAACACGCTCGAGCCCATGCCGCGCTGCACGCTCTCGCAGATGGCCCAGTCCTGGCGGTTTACGACGTCCCAGAATTCGACGGCGTCGGACGGGTCGAAATCGTCTTTCGCCATCTCGTCGGGGTGGAACAGGAAGTCGCAGACGATGTCCGTATGGCCCGGCGCCCGCGGCCACAAGGTGAACGCGGCGACATGGTCCATCGACAGGCTGAGCATCAGGTTCGGGTAGACGAGTTCGCCCTTGTGGCGGACCTTTTCGGACTCGTCGAGGCCGGGGAATGGCGCCCGGTTCGTCGTGCCCGCGAACGTGAACGTGTTGGTGCCTTCCTGCTGCGGGATGCCGGCCTCCCAGTCGAGGTCCGCGCCGCCGTTCACGCGGAACGCGGGCACGATGCGGCAGAGTTCCGGGTGTACGCCCGCGCAGTGGTAGCACTCGTTGTAGTTTTCGAGGATGACCTTCCAGTTCGCCGCCACCGGGTAGTCGATGCGCCAGCCGCTTTTCAGTTCGGACAGCGGGTAGCGGCGGGTGCGTTCGACCGGGCCTGCAAGGGTCGCGGCGAGCGAGCGGCCGCCGGGGACGAGGCGCACGAACACGAAGCCGCCCCACACGTCGAGTTCGGCGCGATGCAGCCCGAGACAGGCCTTGTCGACGTCGAGATGCGGCGTGCTGTATAGCTCGCCGTTCAGCCGGTAGTTCCAGGAGTGGTAGGGACAGCGGATGCCGCCCCTGAACCGCCCGCGCTGTTCCTCGCCCCGCGGGCTAGGCACGAGTTCGGACCCGCGGTGCCGGCACACGTTGTGAAAGGCGGAGAGCTCCTCGTCGCGTACCAGCAGGATGCTGTCACCCAGGATGTTGACGAGCCGGTAGTCGCCTTTCTCCTCGAGGCCCTCGACGCGGCCCGCGCAGAACCACTCCCGCTTGAAGATGTGCTCGCGTTCGCGCTGCAAATGCGCGCCGTCCAGGTACCAGGACCCGGGCAGTGTTTCTTCCAGCTTATGCAGTCCGGCGTTCATGTATGCTTTGCGCGGGTCCCGCAATTCAACCTGTTTGGCAGGACGTATGCAATACGACGCCATCGTCGTCGGTGCGGGGCACAACGGCCTCGTGACCGCGGCGTATCTCGCCCGGGCGAGGCTTACGGTGCTGGTGCTCGAACGCCGCGCCGTCGTCGGCGGCTGCGCGGTGACCGAGGAGGTCGATCCCGACCGGGCGCCAGGCTGCCGCGTGTCGACCGCCTCGTACATCGCGAGCATGCTCCGGCCGACGATCATCCGCGACCTCGCGCTCGGGGAGCACGGGCTCCGCATGGTTGCCTGCGATCCCGGCGTGCAAGCGGCGTTCCGTGAAGACGGCGGGGACGTCGTGGCATGGTGGGCGGACCCGGCGCGGATGCAAGCCGAACTCGGCCGCATCGCCGCGGCGGACGCGGAGCAGTTCTTCCGGACGGAGGCCGAGCTCAAGCGCCTTGCCGCCTACCTGCAGCCCTTCTTCCTCGAGCCCCCGCCGGACCCGGGAGCGCGGGGCTTTGCCCGGTTTAAGGAGGGCGCGAGGCTGTGGCGGCGCTTCCGCGGCATCAGCGGGCAGGAGATCGGCGAACTCACGCGCTTCCTCACCGGCTCGCTCGGCGATTTCCTCGACCGCCGCTTCGGCTCGGACAAGCTGAAGCGGCTCATCCTCGCAAACAGCCTGTACGGCAAGCACGGGGGGCCGTACCAGCCGGGCACCGCGATGGGGCTCTTGTTTCACCTGCTGAGCGGGGGCGACGCGGAACAGCAGGCCTGGCAGGGGCACGTCATAGGCGGCATGGGCGCGATCACGCAAGCACTCCGGGGCGCGTGCGAAGCCCTGGACGTCACGATCCGCACGGGCGCGCCGGTCCGGCAGGTGAACGTTGCCGGCGGCGCGGCAACCGGCGTGACGCTCGAATCCGGCGAGGTGTGCGATGCGAAGATCGTCGTTTCCAACGCCGACCCGAAGCGCACGTTTCTGAAGCTCGTTGCCGCTTCCGAGCTCGACGAGTCGTTCCGGCGCGACGTGGCGAACATCCGCATGGATGGGCCGGCCGGCAAGGTCAACTTCGTTCTCGCCGAGGAACCGCGGGTCCTCGGCATGCCGGCGGAACGCAGCCGCGGGCAGCGCTCGCTGTTCACGCTCATCCCGACGCTCGAGGAAGCCGAAGCGAACTACAACGCCGCGCGCGCCGGCCGCCTGCCCGAACGTCTCTGGGTGGACTGCGTGCTCGCCTCGAACGTGGACGACACGCTCGCGCCACCGGGCCGGCACATGCTGACGTGTTTCGTGCAGCACCTGCCGTATCGCCTCCGCGACGGGAGCTGGGACGAGCGACGCGAGGAGCTGGGCGACCGGGTCACGGCACTCATCGGCGAGTACGCGCCGAACGTCCCGGGCGCGGTGGTCGCGCGCGCGGTGCTCGCGCCGCCAGACCTCGAAGCACGCTTCGGGATCACGGAGGGCAACATCTTCCACGGCGACATCGCGCTCGAGCAGATGTTTTTCATGCGGCCGCTGCCCGGCTGGTCGCAGTACCGCACGCCGGTCGCGAAGCTCTACCTGTGCGGCGCCGGGACCCACCCCGGGGGCGGCGTGACCGGCGCGCCGGGCTACAACGCCGCGCGGCAGATATTGAGGGATTGGTCATAGCAGCGGCCCTGAGGCTGCGATACCCGCACCGATGCGCCTACGTCTACCCACTCTCGTCGCGACGTCCGTCGTGCGCGGCAGCCAGCAGGGCGAAAGCCACGGCGGCATCTACGTCGTCGACTTCGAGGCGCGCTCGGGGCGGCAGGTCGTCGACTGGAACACCGGGGCCATCGACTTTTCCGGCCGCGGCGCCGACCGCGGGCTGCGCGGCATCGCGTTTCACGGCGACGACACCTGGGTCGCGGCGAGCGACGAGCTGTTTCGCTACGACCGGCACTTTGCCATCCGCGACTCGTTTCGCAACCGCTACCTGAAGCACTGTCACGAGATCTGCGTGTTCGAGAACCGGCTGTTCCTGACTTCGACCGGTTTCGACAGCCTGCTTGCGTTCAACCTCGAGACGCTGCGCTTTGACTGGGGTTTCTGCCTGCAGAAGCCGTATGGCGAGTGGAGCGGCTACACTTACGATCCCCGTTCGGAACTCGGACCGGCCGCGGTGAACGACTTCCACGTCAACATGGTGCACGTCGACGGCGGCGGCATTTTCCTGAGCGGGCTCAAGACCGGTGCGTTGCTGCGCATCGACGGCAACATGGATGTGAGCGTCGTCTGCGACCTGCCCGAGGGGACGCACAACGCGCGGCCGTGGCGGGACGGCGTGATTTTCAACGACACGCAGAAAGACTGCGTGCGGTATGTGCGGCGCGACGGTACCGAGAAGGCGTTCGGCGTGCCGACCTACGAGGCGTCGGAGATCGAGTTCGCGGGCGTCGACGACTCGAAAGTTGCGCGCCAGGGCTTCGCCCGCGGTCTCGCAACCTACGCGGACCGTTTCCTCATCGTCGGTTCGTCCCCGTCGACGATCACGATCCACGACCTCGTCGGTAATCAGCGCGTGGGCTCGGTCAATCTCACCATGGACATCCGCAACGCGATTCACGGCCTCGAAGTGTGGCCGCACCAGTGAACAGGCCCCGGGCCTGTCGTGCTGATTCGAAGGAGACCGGTCATGACCGCTGACGACAAGGACGGCGCCGACGTCCGCTTCCCGCCGCCACTCCTGCCGCTTGCCACCGTGCTCGCCGGCGTTCTGCTGGAGCGATGGTTCCCGTTCGGGGCATTCGAGCTGTCGACGCCCGGCCGCTATTGGTTCGGCGGCGTTTTCATCGCTGCCTGCATCCTGGTGCTGGGGCTCTGGCCGGTCGTACTGTTTCGCCGCTCCGGCCAGAGCGAACTGCCGTGGCGCCCGACGCCTTCCATCCTCGAAACCGGACCCTACCGCTACACGCGCAATCCGATGTACCTGATGATGGTGCTCGTATGCCTCGGCATCGCGATCGTGCTGTCCAATGCCTGGATCGTGGTGCTGACGCCCGTCTGCGCGTGGGCGTTGTTCCGGTTCGCGATTTCCCCGGAAGAGACCTACCTCGAACGCAAGTTCGGCGAGCCGTATCGCGGCTACAAGCGCCGCGTCCGTCGCTGGCTTTGATGCCCCCGCACTCGCGGGACAAGCGCGCACTTGCAGAACTGGCCACGAAGCCGGCGTGCTAGTTTGAAGGTGGTCCGGCCCGCAGCCGCTGGATGCGAAAGTTCGAGAACTGGAACTGGTAGCCGGCCTCGTCGACGAGGCGGTCGACCGCTCTGTCGTCGCCGTATGCGGGGCCGCCCCAGGAGACGAACGTGCGCACGGCGTGGCCGAGCATCCCGGTGAGGCGCTCCTGTGAGCCGACGACCTCCGCACGACGCTCCGTCGCCGTCATGGGCGCGATGGGACGGTGGCTCCTGGCGTGCGAGGCGACCACGTGGGTCTCGTCGAGCGCCCGGATCTCGTCCCAGCTCAGGGCGTAACGGCCATCGCCGGCGTATTCCCGCGTCTCCATCTCGATGCCGTGGGCCAGCGCGTAGTCGAGCTGTTTCGCAACCGGCGCATCGATGAAGCCCGTGATCACGAAGAACCACCCGATGAGGCCGTGCTTCTCGAGCAGCGGCCGGATGACGTCGTGACCGTTGCGGTAGCCCTCGTAGAAGGCGAGTACCATGCCGGGCTTCGGCTTGTGCCATTTGCCCGTCGCGAGCCAGGCGTCGAGGTCGTCCTCGTCGACCGGTGTGTAGTGGCGTGCGACGTGCGCGAGTTGCCGGTCGAGCTCGTCACGGCGGCGCGCGGGCGTGTTGTGGAAGTTCAGGGCGGACAGGAGCGGCCGCGTCGCAAGCAGATCCGCGATCAGGGCACTCTCCGTGTCGAACTGACGCGCCAGCTCGCTCATGAGCCGCCCGTCTGGAAATCGCGCAGGGCGAGCAGCTCGACCAGCATCGCCGCGTCGTACTCGGTCCGTTCGCGGTCGAGGCCGGGGAGCTCTGCCGCATAGTCGCGGAATTCTCCTGCCAGCCGCGCATTCAGTGCACCCGGTTCGAAGCCCGCGGGCGCACCGCGGCCGCCGGCCAGGTCCTCGCCGGCGAGGTACATCGGAATGCCTTCTTCGGAGTACGCGCGCGCTGCGACGCGGCTGAGCTCGTCGACCAGGAGCTCGGCGAACGCCGGTGCGGCCGCCGGCTGCGCCCGCAGCCTGGCGGCCTGGACGGTGGCCGCCGCG
>DASUOE010000113.1:0-9688 GCA_036276805.1 Woeseiaceae bacterium
CAATTCGCGGCGCGAGCGCCGCTCCTACAGCAGGCGACCCGCGGCATCGCCCATTAGAAGCGGCCGTCCAGATCATCGCACCAGGCCGGCTCGTCCGACGCCCCCTGCCCGACCCCGATGAGCACGTATCCGGCAACGTGCATGTCCGGCTCCGGCGAGAAATTGCCTGCAAAGGAGTGCCAGCGGCCGATTTCCTCGGCCACCGGACTCGCCTCCAGCTTGTCCCGAAACTCGTCCCAGTAGGTCTTCGCCTTGCGTTGATTCCCGCCGTGCTGGAGAACTTCAAGATCGCCATACTCCGTCGCCTGGCAGATCGTCGCGCGGCAGCTCACCGTCACCTCGAAACCGAGCGGGTGACGCCCCAGCTGGTCGGCGAGTTCGCGTTCCATCCGCACGGCCCACAGTTCGTCACGTGCCTCCTCTGCCATGGCGTCCAGCACGGCCGCAGGCGTTTTGCAGCCGCGGGGATCGCGGCGCTCCTCCATGGGCCTGGTTACTGCCTCGAGGTACTGTGGCAAGTCGCCTGCGAGGACCAGCGGGTCCGCCCCCTGTTCCGTATGTGCAGGCTGGAGAGCCCCGTCGCTGGGGCGGCCGTCGGGCAATCTCGGCCCAGGTTCTAAGCGAACCGCACGCTCGCCGCCCGATCGCTCAGTCGCGGAAGCCGGTTGCTCTTCCGATAGGGCATCTGGCGCAAGGTCATCGACGGCAGCGACTCTCGTCGGTTCCTGAACTACTCCGTCAGACTCGGGGCGTTGCAATTGCCGAAGTGACACTACCATCGTGACAGCGAAAACGAGTGCTATCACGGCCAGTTTGACGGAATGTTTTGTCACTTCGAACAGTCTGCGTCGCCCGCGATGTCGTGAATCTACAACTTCCTTGAAATTCGCGGCCTTACGGCCGCTCCTGCGGCCGCACGGATCCCGCCATCACGCCGGCGTCGCGAGCTTCAGGCCGACGATGCCGGCGACGATGAGCGCGACGGAGATGAGCCGCGGCGCATTCGCGGGTTCGTCGAACAGCGCTATGCCGAGGATCACGGTGCCGACCGCCCCCACGCCGACCCACACACTGTAGGCGGTGCCGACGGGGAGCGACTTCATCGCGATGCCGAGCAGCCAGAGGCTGACGAGCATTGCGAGCCCCGTCCAGATGCTCGGCCAGAGACGGGTAAATCCCTCCGTGTATTTGAGCCCGATGGCCCACGCCACCTCGAACAACCCCGCAACGACAAGTATCACCCAGGCCATATTCATTCCTCTTCTGCGTCACCAGTGGCCCGGCGATCTGCCGGGCATATCGGTGGCGCCGCATCATGCGCCGGATACTAGCGTGCCGGCCCCGCCGCGCAGCAGCGGTCGATGAACGCCTGGTGCGCCGGCATGGCGGCGACGCAGCGCTCGATCGCCTGCGCGACGCCGTCGACGAAGCGGTCGATGTCCCCGGCCGGCACTCGGTCGACGAGCGGGTGGTAGGCCATGGGCTCGATGCGCTGGCCGAGCATTACCTGGATCCAGCTGATGGCGTCGAACAGCTCGTCGGCGTTCCGGAAGAAGCGGCCGCTGTCCCGGAAGAGGTCGATGTTCGCCTCGAGTTCCGGCGGGATGGACATGTCGCGGCAGTAGCGCCAGAACGCCGTGTCGTCCCGCTCGGTGGCGTGGTAGTGCAGGATGATGAAGTCGCGGACACGGTCGAACTCGAAGGCGAGCCGCGCGTTGTAGCGGTCGACGAGCACGGCGTCGTAGCCCTCGCGCGGAAACAACTCGAGCAATTTCGAGATACCGGACTGGATCAGGTGGATGCTCGTCGACTCGAGCGGCTCGAGGAACCCGCTCGCGAGCCCGAGCGCCACGACGTTCCGGTTCCAGCACAGCTTGCGCCGACCGGTTGTGAAACGCAGCAGTTTCGGCTCGGCGAGCGCCTTGCCGTCGAGATGGCTGAGCAGCGTCGCGGCCGCTTCCTCGTCGCTTAAGTGCGCGCTCGAGTAGACGTAGCCGTTGCCGGTGCGGTGCTGCAGCGGAATGCGCCATTGCCAGCCGGCCGGCCGCGCCGTGGAGCGCGTGTAGGGAACCGGCGGGCCGACTTTCTCGCAGGGCACCGCAAGGGCGCGGTCGCAGGGCAGCCAGTGCGTGAAATCGTGGTAGCCGGTGCCGAGCGCCTCCTCGATCAGAAGCCCGCGGAACCCCGAGCAGTCGATGTACAAATCGCCCGCGACGACCTCGCCGGAGCCGAGCGTCACCGACTCCACGAACCCGGTTTCCGGGTGCAGCGAAACCTGCTTCACGGTTCCCTCGGTACGCGTCACGCCGCGCTGTTCCGCGTACGCGCGCAGGTACTGCGCGTACAGCGACGCATCGAAGTGGTAGGCGTAGGCGATGTTCGCGAGCGGCGAGCCGGCCGGCGCATCGCGGGCCGACACCATGAACTTGCCGGCGAGCGCCGCAACCGTGTTCAGCGTGTAGGCGCCGATCTCCCTCGCCTTTCCCTCCAGCCGGCACTTGATCCAGTACTGGTGGAACGGCAGGAGCCCGAGGTCCGGCCCGATCGTGGAACCGAATCCGTGGATGTAGCTGTCGCCGACGCGGGCCCAGTCGCGAAACTGGATGCCGAGCTTGAAGGAGCCCTGGGTCCTGCGGACGAACTCAGCCTCGTCGATGCGCAGGAGGTTGTTGAACGCCTTGATGTGCGGGACCGTCGCCTCGCCGACGCCGACCGTGCCGATGAAGTCCGACTCGATCAGCCGGATGCGGTACTCGGGCCCGAGCACGTGCGCGAACGCGGCCGCGGCCATCCAGCCGGCGGTGCCGCCGCCGACGATGACGATGCTGCTGACGGGCGCGGGAATCATCGGCGCAAAATAGCGGGGTCAGAGTGCATTTCCAAGGGAAATGCACTCTGACCCTTTTTTCCGGCGCCTAGAAGTTGAAGCCGAGCTCGAAGTTGATCGTGCGCGGGACGTAGTAGGCGTCGCCGAACTCGTTGACCTCGATGTTCGGGTATTCCCCGGGCGGACCGACCACGTTGAACGTCGAGTAGTTCTCGTAATCGAAGGCGTTCAGCAGGTTGACCCGGGCCGTAAAGCCGAAGTCGCCGACGCGGAATTCCTTCGTCGCCTGCAGGTCGACCGTGCGGTAGCCGAAGATGTCGCCGCCGACGATAAAGCTGCCGGTACCCGGCGGATCGAGGGCGTACGGCTGCGAGAAGGACCCGTCGGGGCCGACGATGCCGACGTTGCGGATCTCGTTCAGCGGCCGCGGCGTCTCGAGCACGAGCTTCGCGCCGAAGGTCATGCCCCAGGGCCCATCGATCGAGCCCGCGGCGACGAACCGGTGCTCCGGCACCTCGTTGGCTGCGATGAACGGATACTGGTCGATCGTCGCCTTGTCGAAGGCGAAGTTGTCGTCGAGCTTGCGGTTGTGCTCCGCATCGGTGTGCGTGTAGGCGAGCGTCACGCTCCAGCCGGACTCCTGCGTGTACGGCTTGCTGGCCGAGAGCAGGATCTGGGTGTTCTTCGATTCGATGCCGTTGTTGCCGAGGATCGTGTTCGCATAGCCCGGCACCGGCTCGCCCCAGGGCTGGCTGCCGTTATCGAAGAACGAACCGTCCGGATACCGGTTGATGAGCGTGAAGATGAAGCCGTCGTAACCGTTGATCTGCTGCACAGTCACGTCCGTCTGCCATTCGCCCAGCTGGGTCGTCAGGCCGAGGCTGTACTGGTCCGTGTACGGCGCTTCAAGGTTGTTGTTCAGCATGAACAGCTCGGCGCTGCCGGCGGTGACCGGTATATCGACGAGTGCCGGGATGCCCTCGTCGAAGTAGCGCTGTTCCCACGGCACGCAGGGCCGGCCGGTGGCGTTACCCTGGTAGCAATCGCCCGTCGCGGGATCCTGGAAGTGGATCTCGATTGGTGACAACGCCGCCTTGCTGACTTCCAGCGACATGGTGCTGAACAGGTTGCGATCGTAGAACCGCCCGGCGCCGCCGTGCACGATGAACTGCTCGTCGGCATTGACGTCGTAGGAGAACCCTATGCGTGGCGCCCAGGCACCGTCGAAATCCTCGCGGTTGTCGCCCGTGCTGACGAAATCCGCGGCATTCAGGCCGCTCGGCAGCAGGCGGTCGGCCCAGGGCTGCACGCCGTCGATGTCCGGGTCGTCGGCGTAGAGGGCATCCACGAAGGCCTGCGAGGTCACGAAGTCGGTGTAAGCCGGGTTTTCCTCGTAGTCGTAGCGGATGCCGAGGTTCAGGATCAGCTTGTCGCCGATCGCCCAGTCGTCCTGGATGTAGAAGCCGTACTGTTTCGAGTCCGTCTCGACCGTCGCGCGCTGCCCGGGCACATTGAACGGTGCTAAGAAGTTCACGCGGAACGGCGTCGCCGCGACGCCGGCCGGCGTCACTTCGTACCGGAACTGCGGGTTGATGGCGCCGGCGTCCTGGGCGGTGAGGTCGAGGTCCCGGTAAGTCACGCCGGTCTTGATCGTATGGTCCCCGTACCAGTCGATGCCAAACAGCGTGAAGTTGTTCGAAACCGACCAGCCCTCCTGCTTGCGGACCTGCGCGTCGAAGCCGCTCGACGGCCCGGCCTCGATCAGCACCCATTCGTTCGCGAGCGTGCCGTCGGGATTGCGGTTCAGCTGCGAGTAGACGAGGCCGTTGCCGATGCTCTGCGGGAACGGGTTGTTCTCGCTGTCTTCGGTCGTGAACAGCAGTTCGTTGAACCAGTTATTGGAGTTGTGCTCCCAGCGCAGGGTCGCGCGCTCGTCCTTGTTGATGCGATCGATGCCGTGACCGTCGGCGCGACGGCCGCCGATGGAGTCGACCTGCACCTCGTCGCGGTACTGCAGGCTCAGTTCCAGCAGGTCGTCACCGGTGAAGTTCCAGCTGAGCTTGCCGAAGACCAGGTCTTCCTCGAACGGCACGTCCTGCGGGCCGAACAGCGCCTGGATGTCGCTCGGGAGATACTGTACGAAACCCTCGGCGTTCGGGTCCGGCGTCACGCTGCGCGGCGTGACGAGGTCCTTGTACTCGTAGGCAAGGAGATAGTGCAGGCGATCCTGGAGGATCGGGCCGGCGATGGCGAACCCGTACTCTTCCGTCTTGGAGTCGACCTTCTCGATACCGGGCGCCTGCTCGTCAGGCCGTTCGGAGCGGAGGTCCTGGTCGGTGTAGCGGAAGTAGGCGTCGGCCTCGAACTCGTTCGTGCCCGAGCGCGTGACCGCCGTCACGGCTGCGCCCGCCACCTGGCCGTATTCCGCCTTGTAGTTCGACGTGATGACCTTGTACTGGCCGATGGCGAGCTGCGGGAACGGGTTGCCGCGCGTGTTGTTCTGGCCCGCGACGCCGCCCGGCTCGACGTAGCTCTTCTGGCCCACGCCGTCGATGTACAGGTTGCCCGCGTTGTTGCTGGTCGCGCCGCCGCTCAGGCTCGTGAAACCCTGCGCGTTCGTTTCGAAGCGCATGCCCGGCACGGTGTCCGCGAACTCGAGGAAGTTGCGCGTCGCCTGCGGCAGCTGGGCGATCTCACGCGGCGAGATCGTGCCGCCGACTTCGGACGTGTACACGTCGAGGCCGCCGGTTTGCTCTCCGTAGGCAGTGATTTCCTCGATCGCGGCGCCGGCAGGTGCGCCCTCGAGGTCCAGGGTCGCGTTCGAGGCGACCGTGAGCGTGACCGTGTCCCGCGCACCGCCGGACTCGACGATATAAGTGCCCGGCGGCAAGCCGACGAGGGTATAGCGCCCGTTCGCGTCGGTCTCCGTCGTCCGGGTCACGCCCGTGGCCACGTTGGTCGCGGTCACCTGCGCGCCCTCGCTTGCGGCCGCGACCTGGCCGCGCAGGTTGGCATTGCCGGACTGCGCCAGCACTGACGGCGCGCCCATCATGAGGCAGCTCGCCACCGCGGTGGCGATGAGCGTTCGCTGTGCGCCGGCGGCGGGTTGGTTCATGCTTCCGTCGCGGCGCGAGCTGCGTACCGCATTCTTTGTGTTCTTGCGCAACATCACATCCCCTCCCAATGTTTCCTAAGCCGGCTGCGCCAGCCGCTTGATGACATCGATCCTAGGCCAAAAGCAAAGGAAAATAAAGGAAAATTGACAATCCTGACATCGTTGTCCACCGGTGTCCCTGAACTCGCCCGGGCCGACTCGTAAGCCGTTGGGCCGAGGCCACAAAGCCTGCGCCGGGTCCGTTCACCGGGCTCCCGCGGCGGCCGGCCGGACGGCCGCGACCTCGTCGGCCAGCGTAAAGCGCGCCTCCAGTACGTCGTCCGACGAACCGCCCACGAAGACCACGAACTCCCCGGGTTCCGCGCCGAAGCTCATGTCCGCCCGGTAGAACGCGAGGTCCTCCGCGTCGAGCGTGAAGCGCACTGGCCGGCTCTCGCCAGGGGCCAGACGGATCTTCCGGAAGTCCTTGAGCTGCATGACCGGCCGGGTGACGGATCCCACCAGGTCGCGGATATAGAGCTGTACGACTTCCTCGCCGGCGGCGTCGCCGGTGTTCGCGACATTCACCGTCACCGTGAGCGAACCGCCCGGGGCGAGTTCTTCGGTGTCGAGTGCGACGTCCGCGTACTCGAAGTCGGTGTAGCTCAGGCCGTAGCCGAACGCGTACAGCGGCGTGTTCGGCGTGTCGAGGTAGCGGGACAGGTATTTCTGTTCCGGGTTGTCCGGCGAGTACGGGCGCCCGGTGTTCTTCATGTCGTAATGGATCGGCACCTGGCCGACGTTGCGCGGGAACGTCACCGGCAGCTTGCCGGACGGGTTGTAGTCGCCGAACAGCACGTCGACGACCGCGTGCCCGCCCATCGTGCCCGGGTACCAGGCTTCGAGGATCGCATCGACGTGTTCGTCGGCCCACTCGAGCGCGAGCGGCCGCCCGTTCATCAGCACGAGCACCACGGGCTTTCCGGTCGCGACCAGTTCCTCGAGCAGCGCCTGCTGCGCGCCGGGCAGGTCGAGCGACGTGCGGCTCGCCGCCTCGCCGCTCATGTCCCAGCGCTCGCCCATGACGGCGACGACGACGTCGGCGGCGCGGGCCGCCTCGAGAGCTTCGTCGAACCCCGAGCGGTCCTCCTCGTCCTCGAATCCGTAGCCCGCGCCGCGGGCGTAGAGGACTTCGACCCGGTCGTCGAAGCGCGCCGCGAGTGCTTCGCGCACCGTCACCGGTTTCTCCCGGCGGTCGCCGGCAGCCGACCAGCTGCCGATCATGTCGGCCTTGCTGTCGGCGAGCGGCCCGATGAGCGCGATCGTGCCTGGCTCGCGTTCGAGCGGCAGCGTCGCGTCGCGGTTCCTGAGCAGCACCATCGAGCGCCGCGCCATGTCGCGCGCCGCCTCGAGGTGCTCCGGCCGGTAGATCTCCCGCGCCTGGCGCTCCGCGTCCGAGTAACGATACGGATCCTCGAACAGGCCGAGCCGGTACTTCATTTCGAGGATGCGCCGTGCGGCGTCGGTGACCTGCGCCTCGGACACGCGCCCCTCCTCGACGAGGCCGGCCAGGTGCTCGGTGAACACTGCGCCCTGCAGGTCCATGTCGACGCCGGCGGCCATTGCGAGCTCGCCGGCGTGCGCGAGGTCGCGGGCGTAGCCGTGCGGCACCATCTCGTTGATGGACGTGTAATCGGACACGACGAAACCGTCGAAACCCCATTCGTCTCGCAGGATCTCGGTGATGAGGTAATGGTTGCCCGTCGCCGGCACGCCGTTCAGCTCGTTGAACGACGTCATCACCGTCGCGACCCCGGCATCGACCGCCGCCTTGAACGGCGGCAGGAAGGTCGTGCGCAGCTCGCGGTCGGACATGTTCGTCGTGTGGTAATCGCGCCCGGCCTGCGCGGCGCCGTACGCGGCAAAGTGCTTGGCGGTCGCGAGTATCGTGTCGACGGCGGCGAGGTCGTCGCCCTGGAAGCCGCGCACCCGCGCAGCGGCGATGACGGAGTTCAGGTAAACGTCCTCGCCCGCGCCCTCGGAGACCCGCCCCCAGCGCGGGTCGCGCGTGACGTCGACCATGGGCGCGAAGGTCCAGTGGAGGCCCTCCGCGGAGGCTTCGGTCGCGGCAACGCGTGCACTGTACTCGATGGCGTCGAGGTCCCAGGAAGCCGCCTCGCCGAGCGAAATCGGGAAGATCGTGCGGTGGCCGTGAATGACGTCGTACCCGAACAGGAGCGGGATGCCGAGGCGGGTTTCCTCGACCGCCATGCGCTGCAGCTCGCGGGTGAAGTCGGCAGTGTAGGCGTTGAAGATCGCACCCACGCGCCCGGCACGTATGTCCTCCTTGTAGCCTTCGCGCACGGTCGGCCCGGTCACGTCGGACCAGTCGCTGGTGAACAGCCCGAGCTGGCCGATCTTCTCCTCGAGGGTCATGCGCCCCAGCAACCCGTCGACGTACGCGTCCATCTGCGGCCGGTCGCGCCAGGGCGTCTCGTCCGCGAGGCCGCTCGCGGACGAGAGCAGCAAGAGCAAAGCGATGAGCGGACGGCGCAGCGGGTGCGCCGTTTGATTCTGGTACGTCATTCGGCTGTCCCACCCCAAAAGTACGGTCCGGGCGGAAACTCCGCCGCCCGGACCGGCAGTGCTTCGCATCCGGCGGGGGATCCGGGAAGGGCGAAGCCGTGCATGGCCTAACATTAGACATCGATGTCAGAAAATGCAATACCCACTGAAACAATAGTGTTTTTTCTTTGCAAACGTTGTCATATTCGCTAGCTTCCTGTTGGAGCGGCCGTAAGGCCGCGACTTGAGGGCGGCCGGACTTCCTGAGCTGGGAGCGGCCGTAAGGCCGCGAATTCGCGGCCGCAAGGGCGCTCCTGCGGGCGATAATGGCCGCCGAAGGCAGGGGAACAACGCGTGAAGACAAGGATCAAGACCATGCAGCGCACCGCCCGCCGGGTCGCAATCGCGCTCGTGCTGTGCACCGGGGCAGCCTGCGCACAGACGCCGCCGCCTGCGGGTGGCGACGGAACCGCCCTGTCGGCGGAGCAGGCGGCGTTCGCCGACGAGCTCGCCCGGCGCACCTTCGACTACTTCTGGGAAACGACCGACCCGGACGACTGCCTCGCCCCCGACCGCTGGCCGTCCGCGCCGTTCTCGAGCATCGCCGCCACCGGCTTCGCACTGACGGCCTACGGGATCGGCGCCGAACGCGGCTTCGTCACGCGCGCCGCGGCCGCAGACCGCACGCTGCGCTGCCTCGAAGTGTACCGGGACCTGCCGCAGGGCCCGCAGGCGGAAGGCGTCGCCGGGCACAAGGGCTTCTTCTATCACTTCCTCGATATGGAAGACGGCACGCGGCACCGCACGACCGAGTTGTCCTCGGTCGACACGAGCCTCTTGTTCGCCGGCGTGCTGTTCGCGCAGTCCTACTTCGACCGCGACGACCCGGTGGAGCAGGCAATTCGCGAGACGGCCGATGCGCTCTACCGGCGGGCGGACTGGACCTTCTTCCTGCGCGGGGCCGACGACGCGCCGGCGGCCAACCTGCCGGAGTCCAAAGGGCTCGCGATGGGCTGGAAGCCCGAAATCGGCTTCGAGAGCCACGACTGGGTCGGCTACAACGAAGGCATGCTCATCTACGTGCTGGCGCTCGGGTCGCCCACCCACCCGGTCACCCGCGAGGCCTGGGACGAAGGCTGGGCCGCGCGCCTCGACGAGGAATGGAAGACGTACTACGGCTACGAGCACCTGAACTTCGAGCC
>DASUOE010000114.1:0-8035 GCA_036276805.1 Woeseiaceae bacterium
CCCTACCAGCCGCTGTCGACCTTTGCCGGCAACGAGATGCTGATCGACGTCGCGGCGCTCATGGAAGAGGGGCTCGTCCGCAACGGCGATGCCCGCGCCCTCGAGGCGCTGCCGCGCCACACCGTCGATTACGGTGGCCTCATTCCGCTGAAGACGGGCCTGCTGCGCCGGGCGGCGGGCCGCTTCCAGGCGACTGCTTCCGCGGCCGCGAAAAGCGACTTCGACCGGTTCGTCGAGCGCCACGACCGCGACTGGCTGCACGACTACGCGCTGTACCGGATACTGAAGTCGCAGCATGGCGAGAAGCCCTGGATGGACTGGGAGCCTGCGGTCGTGCACCGCGAGCCCCGCGTGCTCGCCCGTATCGAGGGCGAACGCGCCGCGGACCTGCTTGCGATCAAGGTCCTGCAATTCCTGTTCGACCGCCAGTGGCAGGGCCTTCGCGAACACGCGCGCGAACGCGGCGTCACGCTGTTCGGCGACATGCCGATCTGCATCGCGTTCGACAGCGCGGACGCCTGGGCGAACCGCGACATCCTGCGCGTGGACGAGGACGGGCGTCCCGATTTCGTCGCCGGCGTGCCGCCCGATTACTTCTCGGAGGACGGCCAGCTCTGGGGCAACCCGCTCTACGACTGGGCGAAGCACGCGAGCAACGGCTACGCGTGGTGGATCAAGCGGCTCGAGGCCTCGGCAGCCGCGGCCGACATCGTGCGCATAGACCACTTCCGGGGCTTCGAGGCCTACTGGGCGGTGCCGGCCGGTGCTGCGACGGCGCGCACCGGCAGCTGGCAGCCCGGTCCGGGCGACCCGCTGTTCGCCGCATTGCGCAAGGCGATGGGCAACCTGCCGATCGTCGCGGAGGACCTCGGCGTCATAACCGCCGACGTGGAGGCGCTGCGCAGGCGCCATGCGATACCCGGCATGCACGTACTGCAGTTCGACGTGGACGTGACAGGGTTCGAACTCGATGACGTCGAGGCACAGTCGGTGTGCTACACCGGCACGCACGACAACGACACGACCGTCGGCTGGTTCCGCGGCAGCCCCGACGACCTCAGGAGCCCCGCGGCGATCGCGGCGACGCAGTCCGCGGCGCTCGCGCTGACGGGCGGTACCGCCGCGACGATCCACCTCGACATGATCCAGGCCGCGTTCGCCACCGAAGCGCGGATCGCCATCGCGCCGCTGCAGGACTATCTCGGGCTCGGTTCGGAAGCGCGCACGAACACGCCGGGCACGTCGCACGGCAACTGGCGCTGGCGCGTCCTGGAAGACCAGCTCGACGCCGGGTTCCGGCGGCAGGTCGAGCGGCTCGTCGAGCACTCCGGGCGCGCCTGACGGCGCGCTGACGCGCGTCGAGCTTCTGCCGGAGCCGCGGCTGCACGCCACGCGCGGCAAATGCGGGTCGGTTCTTGTATGATCGCCCGACGCGCCTGTTCCGGGCGCGTCTTCAGCACAGGAGGGAAGGCTTGGCCAATCCAGAATACGATGCGATCGTCGTCGGCTCCGGGATTTCCGGCGGCTGGGCGGCCAAGGAACTGACGGAAAAGGGCTTGCGCGTGCTGCTGCTCGAACGCGGCAAGAACGTCGAGCACATCAAGGATTACGTTAACGCGCGCAAGGCACCGTGGGATTACCCGCACCGCGGCCGCCGCACGGTCGAGATGGAGAAGGCCTACCCCGTACTCCGCCGCGACTACCCGCTGAACGAGACCAACATCGACTGGTGGGCCTCCGACGAGGACAGCCCGTACACCGAAGTGCGCCGGTTCGACTGGTACCGCGGTTACCAGGTCGGCGGCCGGTCCCTCATGTGGGGCCGCCACAGCTACCGCTGGAGCGAATTCGACTTCGAAGCGAATGCCAAAGACGGCGTCGCCGTCGACTGGCCGATCCGATATGCCGACGTCGCCCCGTGGTACGACTACGTGGAGAAGCACGCCGGCATCCAGGGCTCGGTCGAGAACATGGAACAGCTGCCCGACGGTCAGTTCCAGCCGGCGATGCCATTGAACTGCGGCGAGGAGCTGATCGCCGGCAAGCTCAAGGGGCATTTCGACAACCGCCGGCGCATGATCCCGGCGCGCACCGCGAATCTCACGGAGGCGCTGCCGGGGCGCGCGCCGTGCCAGTACCGCAACGCTTGCTGGCTCGGCTGCCCGTATGGCGCCTATTTCAGCACGCAGTCCTCGACGCTGCCCGCGGCCGTCGCGACCGGAAACCTTTCGCTCAAGCCCTTCTCGATCGTCACCGAGGTTATTTACGACAAGGACGCGAAGCGCGCCACCGGCGTGCGCGTGCTCGACGCCGTCACCGAGCAGACGACGGATTACAACGCGAAGATAGTGTTTCTCTGTGCCTCGGCAATGAACTCCACCTGGATCCTCATGCGTTCGGCGACGGACGTCTGGCCCGACGGGCTCGGCAGCAGCTCGGGAGAGCTCGGCCACAACCTCATGGACCATCCCTTCCGTGTCGGCGCGAGCGGCTCGCTCACCGGCATGGGCTTCGACGACAAGTACTACTACGGACGGCGGCCCGGCGGCTTCTACATCCCCCGTTACCGCAACCTTTTCGGCGACAAGCGCGAATACCTGCGCGGATTCGGGTACCAGGGCGGCGCCTCGCGCGAGGGGTGGCAGCGCGGCATCCGGGAACTCGGCGTCGGCGCCGAATTCAAGGACCGCATCGCGCAGCCGGGCGAATGGACCATCGGCGGCAGCGCCTTCGGCGAAATGCTGCCGGCTCACGACAACAAGATCGGCATCGATACGAGCCGCACGGACAAGTGGGGCCTGCCGGTCCTGAAGATCGACTGCGCCACCGGCGAGAACGAAGCGCTGATGCGCAAGGACATGGGCGCCGACATGGCGGAGTTGCTGGAGGCGGCCGGCGTGAAGAACGTGCACGTGTGGGACGGGGGTTATGCGCCGGGCATGGGCATCCACGAGATGGGCACGGCGCGCATGGGCCGCGACCCGAAGACCTCCGTCTTGAACGGCCGGAACCAGGTGTGGGACGCGCCGAACGTGTTCGTGACCGACGGTGCGTGCATGACCTCCTCCGCCTGCCAGAACCCGTCGCTCACGTACATGGCGCTCACGGCGCGTGCCGCCGATTACGCCGTGGCCGAACTCAAGCGCCGCAACCTCTAAGGGCCCGCGATGTCGAAGAAAACCCTCTTAAGCGTAAGCATTACCCGGCGCGAAGCGATATTCCGCGTCTCGGCGATTTTCGGCGGCGCGGCGCTCGTCGGCCAGGCCGCCATGCTCGCCGGGTGCGCGGAGGAAGCGGCCCCGGTCGCACCGGCCGATGACGCGGGCGCGAAAGACGCCGGCGACGGCCTGTTCTCGGCCGCCGATATCGCCCGTCTCGACGAGATCGCGGAGACGATCCTTCCCGAGACCGGAACGCCGGGCGCAAAAGCGGCGGGCGTCGGGCCCTTCATGGCCCTGATGGTTCGCGACTGCTACTACCCCGAGGACCAGGCGATTTTCCGCACCGGGCTCGAGACGCTCAATGACGAGTCGGTCGCGGAGAACGGCAAGGACTTCATGGATGCCTCCCCCGCCGAGCGGCTCGCGCTGCTCCAGCGGCTGGACAGGGAGCAGCAGGAATACAGCTCGAACCAGGCGGAGGACGCGCCCGCGCATTACTTCCGCATGCTGAAGGAACTGGCGCTGCTCGGCTATTTCACGTCGGAAATCGGCTACACCCAGGCCATGCGTTACGCCGAGACGCCCGGGCGCTACGATCCCTGCGCGCCACTGGAGCCGGGCGGGCGGATCTGGGCCGACCATGCCTGAGAAACCGGGCTTGCTGCTGGCGGCGCTCGGCGCCGCGCTGGTCCTCTCGTCCGCTGCGTCGGGCGAGAATGCCGACGAACCCGGTGCCGGGGAGCACTGGGTGCCGCTGTTCGACGGCAAGAGCCTCGACGGCTGGATCCCGAAAATCCGCGGCTACGAAGCCGGCGTCAACTTCGGCAACACGTTCCGCGTCGAGGACGGCCTTTTGACCGTTTCCTACGACCAGTACGACACCTACGACAATCGCTTCGGCCATATCTTCTACGAGACGCCCTACTCGCATTACCGGCTGCGCGTGGAATACCGCTTCGTCGGCGAACACGGCAAGGGCGTCGAGTCCTGGGCCTGGCGCAACAGCGGCGTCATGCTGCACTCGCAGTCGCCGTACTCGATGCCGGCGGGCCAGGACTTCCCGATTTCCCTCGAGGCGCAGTTCCTGGGCGGCCTGGTCGAGGGTGAGCCCCGGCCGACGGCCAATCTCTGCACGCCGGGGACCAACGTGGACTACAAGGGAAAGTTCGAGGAGGAGCACTGCCTCTCGTCGAGCTCGGACACGTTCTACGGCGACCAGTGGGTGACCGTCGAGGTCCTGGTCGAAGGCAGCCGGCGTTTCGTGCATTACGTGAATGGCGAACCCGTCATGGAGTACGAGAACGCGGTCATCGGCGGCGGGGCCGTCGCCGGCCACGACCCGGCCGCAAAGCCGGACGGCACGCCGCTAGGCTCGGGCTACATTTCGCTGCAGAGCGAAGGGCACCCCATCCAGTTCCGCAAGGTCGAGATCCTGGTGCTTCCCGAACCCGGGTCCTGATCGGCCGCCGCCCGCGGTTATTGGCCCGGGTATTGCATTAAAACCGCGTGGACCCTGATTTTCGACTTTCGCGCCCGCCTGGCCAGGCGGGCCGACCCGGCTTTGGCTTCGCACGAGCGCGCCCTGTTCACAGGCTGCGACGGATTACCGACCCCATGAATGACGCCCGGATATCGCACAGAGCCGAACTCGATCTTCTGGAGAACGGGCGGGAATTCTACGACAGTGCGTACGCGGCGATCCGCGGCGCCCGCAGGGAAGTCCTGCTGGAAACCTTCATCTGGTTCTGGGACGAGGTGGGCAAGGGCCTCATGGACGCCCTGGAAGCGGCCGCCCGGAACGGGGCCACGATCGACGTCACCGTGGACGGCTTCGGCACGGTCGACCTGCCCGACGAATGCCTCAAGCGGCTGTCCGATCTCGGCATCAAGCTGCACATCTTCGACCCGACGCCGCGGCTTTTCGGCTGGCGGCCCAAGTGGCTCGGCCGGCTGCATCGCAAGCTGCTGGTCGTGGACGGCGAGGTCGCCTTCGTCGGCGGCATCAATTACGCCGACGACCACGTGATCGAGAACGGGCCGATGTCGAAGCAGGACTACGCCGTGCGTGTGCGCGGCCCGGTGGTCGGCGAAATCCGCCACTTCATGCGCCGCTCCATCGACAACGGCCTTGGCTACCTGCGCAAGCCTCGCTGGCAGCGCTACCGGCGGCTGCCGGCCGCATGGCGGAACGACGGCGAGAGCCGCACCGTCTTCGTGACCCGCGACAACGCCGATCATCCGGACGACATCGAGCGCTACTATCTCATGAGCATCCGCGCCGCGGAGCACGAGATCGTAATTGCCAACGCGTACTTCTTTCCGAGCTACCGCATGCTCCGGCACCTGCGCCAGGCCGTCGAGCGGGGCGTGCGCGTCATCCTGGTCCTGCAGGGCAAGCCCGACATGGAGTACGCCCGCGCGGCTGCGACGACGCTCTACGACTACCTGCTCGATGCCGGCGTCGAGCTGTACGAGTTCGTCGAGCGGCCGCTGCACGCCAAGGTCGCCGTGTTCGACCGGGAGTGGTCGACGATCGGGTCATCGAACCTCGACCCGCTGAGCTTCGCTTTGAATCTCGAAGCGAACCTGTTCATTTTCGACGCCGGTTTCGGGGAGGCGCTGCGCGAAAGGATGGACAAGCTGCTCGCCGCGTGCGAACGGGTCACGCGTGAGCACATACCGCAGCAGACCGGCTGGCGCCACCTGCTGCGCATCATCGCCTTCCACGTGGCGCGGCGATTCCCGCGCTGGCTGCGGAAGCTTCCCGGCTACCGCCAGCAGTTCGACGACGACATGCCCTCGCGGCTCACGCAGAGCGGGACGGAAGCTAGGCCCCGTAGTCCCCGATGACGTCGACGACCAGGGCGGCATGGTCGGACAGGTGCGACCACGGCCGGTGCGACAGGACGCGGGCGTTCTCCACGTCCAGGTTTTTCGTGTACACGCGGTCAAGCCTGAGCAGGGGCAGGCGCGCGGGGTACGTGCGGGCGGACTTCCCCCGGCCGTCCGAGAAGGCCTCGATGAGGCCCGCGCCCTCCGCGAGCAGGCCGTTGGCGCGATTGCGCCAGTCGTTGAAGTCCCCGGCGACGATCACTCCCGCATCTAGCGGCACGTCGCGGTTGACGATGCGGGCGATTTTCGCCAGTTGCTCGGTGCGGTGTTTTTCGGCGAGTCCCAGGTGCACACAGACGGCGTGCAGGCGCTCGGCCCAGCCCGGGACATCGATGACCGCGTGCAGCAGCCCGCGGCTCTCCGCGCCCGCCTCCGAGATGTCGCGGTTCCGGTATTCGACGATCGGGAACTTGCTGAGCAGCGCATTGCCGTGATGCCCGCTCGGGTAAATCGCGTTCTTGCCGTAGGCGTAATTGTCCCAGATCGTGTCGGCGAGGAACTCGTATTGTGCCACCTCGGGCCAGTTGTCGAGGCGGCTCGCGTGGATCTCGTGCTCGCCGAGCACCTCCTGCAGGAATACGACATCCGCGGAAACGCTGCGAATCGCGTCCCGCAGTTCATGCAGGACGAAACGTCGACCGAAATAGGAGAACCCCTTGTGCAGGTTGAGCGTCAGGATCTTGAACACAGCAGCGGCCCGAGGGAATCGGGAGTTGTCATTGCCACGGGAATGTCGCATGTTAGCAGCCCCGTTCCCGCCGCGTGAGCGCGCCCGCGCGCCGCGGTCTCCGCGACCCGGGTAGTCTCCTGCGCGTGAAGCTTTCCGATACGACGAAGGTCTGGCTCAAACGCGGCCTCACCGCGCTGATCCTGCTGCTGGTCACGTACCTCGTGATCCGGAATGCGCGCGAGATGGACTGGCCGGCCGTCTGGGAAGGGCTTAAGTCCTACGGCGCAATGAGCGTCCTCGTGGCACTCGCCATCGCCCTGCCCGGCCAGCTGGCCTGCGCGAGCTTCGACCTCGTCGGCCGCCACTCGGTGGGTCACCGGCTGTCCGTGCCGCGTACGATGCTCATCTCGTACACCGGCTACTATTTTTCGCTCAACCTGGGGGCGCTCGTCGGCGGGCTGGCGTTCCGGTACCGGCTGTACATGCCGTACGGCTTCCGTGCCTTGCGCATCAGCCAGATCATCGGGCTATCCGTGCTGACGAACTGGCTCGGCTACATCCTCATCGCGGGCATCGTGCTCACATTCCGTCCGCCGGATCTGCCGCAGGACTGGGTGCCCGGCGAGCCGGTGCTGCGCGGCATCGGCGTGCTGTTCCTGCTCTCGAGTGCGGCCTATGTCGTCCTGTGCGTCGTGCGCGGCGGCACCGAACTCAGGCTGCGGGACACGCGACTCACGCTGCCCGGACCGCGGCTTGCACTGTCGCAATACGCCCTGTCGATCGCGAGCTGGGGGACGATCGGCGCGGTGTTGGTCTGGCTGATCCCGGGCGAGATCACGTGGTTCACGATTATGCCCGTCCTGATGATGAGCGCGCTCGCCGGCGTCTGGAGCCACGTTCCCGGAGGCCTCGGCGTAACGGAGGTGGTATTTCTCGCAATGCTGGGCGGCGCCATCGACAAGGCGGACATCCTGGCGGCCCTGGTCGTGTTCCGCGCCAGTTACTACCTGCTCCCGTTCGCCCTCGCGGTCGCGGCCTACGTCTGGCTCGAATCCACCGCCGAGCCCCGTAGGAGCGGCGGTAACGCCGCGAATTGATGGTTGCCCGAAAACCGTGAGTTTGGACAGGGCGGCCCGATCGGCATGAGCTGGCAGCGGCGGTAACGCCGCGAATTGAAGGCGGCCCGAAAACCGTGAGTTCGGACAGGGCGGCCCGATAAGCATGAGCTGGCAGCGGCGGTAACGCCGCGAATTGATGGTTGCCCGAAAACCGTGAGTTTGGACAGGGCGGCCCGATCGGCATGAGCTGGCAG
>DASUOE010000115.1:0-6309 GCA_036276805.1 Woeseiaceae bacterium
CCGTGCTGCGGCCGCTCGACGAAACCGAGCGGCAACCGATCCCGCGCGACGAGGCCGAACCCGAGGAATGAGCGTATTCGAGGACATGCAGGACGACCTGCTCCAGGCTGACGCGGTGGTGGCGGGCGCGCCGGTGGACGAGGTCGCCGCCGCGCGCGAGGCGCGCGTGCTGCCGTTTTCCTTCGCCAAGCGGCACGGCGTGCTCATCCGCACCGTGCACCCCGACAGCGCGGATGCCGTCTACAAGGCGGGCACCTCGCCACTGAGCCTGGCCGAGGCGCGCCGCTTCGCCGGCGTGCCACTCAAGCTGTCGCGCGTCAGCGACGACGTGTTCGACTCGCTGCTGCAGGCGTCTTACGAGCAGGGCTCGCACAATGCCATCCAGATGGTGGACGGCCTGAACGAGGACATCGACCTCGACCAGGTCGCGCAGGAACTCCAGGAACCGTCGGACCTCATTGACAGCGATGACGATGCGCCCATCATCCGTTTCATCAATGCCGTCTTGACGGAAGCAGTGAAGGAGAACGCCTCGGACGTGCACATCGAGCCCTATGAAAACCGGCTCAACGTCCGCTTTCGCGTGGACGGGGTCCTGCGCGAGGTCCTGCAGACGCGGCGCGCTCTGGCCCCGCTCGTGGTCTCGCGGATAAAGGTGATGTCGAGGCTCGACATCGCCGAGAAGCGCCTCCCGCAGGACGGGCGCATTTCATTGCGCATCGCCGGTCGCGCCGTCGACGTGCGCGTATCCACCCTGCCATCCGGGCACGGGGAGCGCGTGGTGCTGCGCTTGCTCGACAAGCAGGCAGGCCGCCTGGACCTCCATTCCCTCGGCATGGACCCGCACTCGCAGAAGGTGATGGACGACCTCATTCACAAGCCGCACGGCATCATTCTCGTGACGGGACCGACCGGCTCCGGCAAGACGACCACGCTCTATGCGTCGCTGGAGCGCATTAACGACAACAGCCGCAATATCATGACAGTGGAAGACCCGATCGAATACTTCATCGACGGAATCGGCCAGACGCAGGTCAACACCAAGGTCAACATGACCTTTGCACGCGGGCTGCGCGCCATCCTGCGCCAGGACCCGGACGTCGTGATGGTCGGCGAGATACGCGACCTCGAAACCGCCGAGATCGCAGTGCAGGCGAGCCTCACCGGTCATCTCGTGCTGTCGACGCTGCACACGAACACGGCCTCCGGCGCCGTTACCCGCCTGCGCGACATGGGAGTCGAACCGTTTCTGCTGTCGTCGAGCCTGATCGGCGTACTCGCCCAGCGCCTGGTCCGCGTTCTGGATAACGAGACGAAGATTCCCTACACCGCCACCGAGTACGAATGCGGGCTCCTCGAGGTCGACCCGGCGAATCCGCCGACGCTCTACAAGCCCGGCCCTGGCGCCAACGGCGGCTTCGCGGGACGTACCGGCATTTACGAACTCATCGCCGTCAACGATCGCATGCGCAGCATGATTCACGACGGGGTGAGCGAACAGGAGTTCGAACGCTACGCCCGCAAGTTCGGGCCGAGTATCCGCGCCGACGGCCGGCGTCGCGTCCTCGGGGGCACGACGACCCTCGAGGAAGTGCTGCGCGTCACGCGCGAAGACTAGCGACGGGCAGCGGTTCCGCAGCATGGGAGCGTTCGAATACGTCGCGCTGGACCCGGCGGGCAAGGAAGCCCGGGGTCTCATTGAAGGCGATACGCCGAAACACGTCCGGCAGCTGCTGCGCGACCGCCGCCTGCTGCCGGTCCGGGTAACGGAGGTCGCGCAGCGCGAGGCGCGGCGGCAGCGCTCGTTCTCGCTGCGCCGCGGCATCGCCGCGGGCGAACTGGCGCTGGTCACGCGGCAGCTTGCGTCGCTGTCGCAGTCGGGACTGCCGCTCGAGGAATCGCTCGCCGCGGTTTCGCAGCAGAACGACCATCCGCGCACCAAGAGCATCCTGCTCGGAGTCCGCGCCAAGGTAATGGAAGGCCACACGCTGGCGGACGGCCTGGGCGATTTTCCCCAGGCATTCCCGGAGCTCTATCGTGCGACGATCGCGGCCGGCGAGCAGTCGGGCCATCTCGACGCGGTGCTCGAGCGCCTCGCCGACTACACCGAGGCGCGCCAGGAACTGCGCCAGCGTGTGACGAACGCGATGATCTACCCGATCGCCCTCGTCGTCTTCGCCGTTCTGATCATCGGCTTCATGCTCGCCACGGTCGTGCCGAAAATCGTCGGCGTATTCGAGAACACGCAGGCGGAGCTGCCGGGCCTTACCCGGGGACTGATCGCCACGAGCGACTTTCTGCGCGGCAACTGGCCGTTCGTGATCCTGGCCGTGGCCGCGGCTGCTTATGCGTGCTGGTGGCTATTGCAGCGGGAAGGGCCGCGGCGGCGCTGGCACCGGCTGCTCCTCGCGCTGCCGATCGTCGGCCGGCTCACGCGGGGCATCAATACGGCGCGGTTCACACGCACGTTCAGTATCCTCGCCGGAAGCGGCGTGCCGATCCTCGAAGCCATGAAGATTGCCGCCGCCGTGATCGAGAACCTGCCCATGCGCGACGCTGTGCGTGACGCAGCGGTACGTGTCCGCGAAGGCGGCTCGATCAGCCGGTCGCTGGAGGCAAGCCGGCTGTTTCCGCCGATGATGATCCACCTCATCTCGAGCGGCGAGGCCGGCGGCAAGCTCGAGGAGATGCTGACGCGCGCGGCGGACGGCCAGGAGCGGGAAGTCGACGGCCTCATCGCCGCCCTGCTCGGCATATTGCAGCCGCTCCTGATCGTAATGATGGGCGGCATCGTCCTCGTGATCGTGCTCGCGATCCTCTTGCCGATATTCGAGCTGAATACCCTGGTGCAGTGATTTGACAGTGGTTTCTGCGGGCCCGAAAGCGGCCTTGCGATACGTATTCTTTCGCGGTATACATGCGGCAATCTTCGGTCGGCCCACCCCGGCCGCAGTGAGGCGGGCACCGCCGCCGCGCCCGAGGACGGATGAACAGGCCGGATGCACGCACCCCGATGAACCACCAGCCACGAACAGCGCCCGATGAACAGCGCCAGATGAACAGCGAAAGAGATCCGGAAGAACTGGAGGAAGAGCTCGACTCCGAGGAGGAGGACGATACGCTCAAGGTCCGGCGTTCCGGCGACGACGAAGACGAGGAAGACGACGTCGGCGATGTGACGGCCGAGATCAACATCGAGGAACTCGTTTCGAAACTGGACGCCACCGATGACGACGACATCGCCCGCCGGCGGGCGATCAAGCGGCGCATCGAGGAACTGCGCGAGCTCCGGGAAACGGAGCGCGATATCGAGAGCACCTACAACTTCGACTTCGACGACGACGAGCCGCGGTAGCTGCGGCACGCAGCGACCGCGGCCTCCTGAGCCGCTGCAGCAGCGCGGACGCGGCAGCCTTTCGGGCCTTCGCCGATCACCGGAAATCCCGGGATTTCACCTCCAGGTCGCCCAGGAAGGCCGTGTGATCGACGAGCCGCTTCGCGATCACGTGGATCACCGGACCTTCGATCTGCAGCTCGCCCTCGACCCCCATGAGCCGGGCGTTCAATAGCGCCGGCCGGAAGGACTCGGCGACCTGTTTCCAGACGATGAGATTCACGTGGCCGCTCTCGTCCTCGAGCGTAACGAACGTGACTCCGCTCGCGGTGCCGGGTCGCTGCTTCGTGATGACGAGACCGGCGATCCGCACCGGCTGGCCGGAGCGGAGACCGGGCAATCCTGCGGCCGTGCAGTAACCGTAGCGGTCGAGACGGGTGCGCAGCAAAGCCAGGGGATGCCGCTCGAGGCTGAGCCCGAGACTGCGGTAATCCGCGACGATGTCCTGGCCCTCCCCGGGCCTTTTCAGCAACGGCGCCGCCTCGTAGCGCTCGAACGACGGGAACAGCGGCGCCGGTTCCTCGACGCCGGCGACGGCCCAGCGGGCCCGGTGCCGGTGACCCGCCAGCGGTTTCAGGGCGCCGGCGGTCGCCAGGAGCCCGAGTTCGCGCCGGTCGAGCCCGGTGCGCTCGACGAGGTTCTGGGTGCTGGTGAACTTCCCGTTGCCGCGCTGCCGGACGATCGCCTGTCCCGCCTCCTCCGCCAGGCCTTTGACCAGGCGCAGGCCGAGCCTGACCGCAGGCGCTCCCGCGCCGGCCGCTTCGAGGGTACAGTCCCATTCGCTCGCATTGACGTCGACGGGCCGCACTTCGACGCCGTGGCGGCGCACGTCCCGCACGAGCTGGGCGGCGGAATAGAAACCCATGGGCTGGCTGTTCAACAGGGCCGCGGTGAAAGCCGCGGGCATATGCCGCTTGAGCCAGCACGACACGTACACGAGCAGGGCGAAACTCGCCGAATGCGATTCGGGAAAACCGTATTCGCCGAAGCCCTCGATCTGGTGAAAGATCTGGCGCGCGAAATCTTCGCTGTAACCGCGCCGGCGCATGCCGTCGATGAGCCGCTGCTCGAAAGGACCGAGGCCGCCACGCCGTTTCCAGGCCGCCATCGCGCGCCGCAGCCGATCCGCCTCGCCCGCCGTGAAGCCGGCGGCGACGATCGCAAGCTGCATTACCTGTTCCTGGAAAATCGGCACGCCGAGCGTCCGCTGCAGGACGCCCCGTACTTCGTCGCTCGGGTACTCGACTGCCTCTTCACCGTTCCGCCGCCTGAGATACGGGTGCACCATGTCGCCCTGGATCGGACCCGGCCGGATGATGGCCACTTCGATGACGAGGTCGTAATAGCAGCGCGGTTTCAGCCGCGGCAGCATCGCCATCTGCGCGCGCGATTCGATCTGGAACACGCCCATGGTGTCGCCTGCGCAGATCATGTCGTAAACGGCCGGGTCTTCCGCCGGCACGGACGCGAGCGTGTACTCGCGGCCGTCGAAGCGCCGGATCAGTTCGAAGCTCCTGCGAATCGCGGTCAGCATGCCGAGCCCCAGCACGTCGACCTTCAGGAGTCCCAGGTCCTCCAGGTCGTTCTTCTCCCACTGGATGACCGTGCGGTCCGGCATCGCCGCGTTCTCGACCGGGACGAGTTCCGACAGCGGTCCGTTCGAGATGACGAAGCCGCCGACGTGCTGGGACAGGTGCCGCGGGAATCCGATCAGCTCGCCCACGAGGTACAGGAGCCGCTTGACCACAGGGCTGCCGGGTTCGAGGCCCGCCTCCAGGATGCGGCTGTCGTCGACGGTCGTACCGTCCCACCATTGCATGGATCGGGAGAGGCGGCTCACCTGCAGCTCGGACAGGCCGAGCGCCTTGCCGACGTCGCGCAGGGCGCTGCGCGGCTGGTAGGTGATCACGGTCGCCGCGAGCGCCGCCCGTTCGCGGCCGTACTTCGCATAGATGTACTGGATCACTTCCTCGCGGCGCTCGTGTTCGAAATCGACGTCGATGTCGGGCGGCTCGTTGCGTTCCTTCGAGATGAAGCGTTCGACGAGGGTCTCCATGCGGGCCGGGTCGACTTCCGTAATCCCGAGACAAAAGCACACGGCCGAGTTCGCCGCGGACCCCCGGCCCTGGCACAGGATGCCGGCGGAGCGGGCGAACGTGACGATGTCGCACACCGTCAGGAAATACGGTTCGTAACCGAGGTCCGTGATCAGGGCGAGCTCGTGTTCTACGAGCTGCCGGACTTTCTGCGGCGCCCCGTCCGGCCAGCGCCGCCGCATGCCGGCCTCGGTCAGCCGGCGCAGGTAACTCGCCGGCGTCTCGCCCCGGGGAATGAGTTCGTCGGGGTACTCGTAGCGGAGTTCGTCGAGCGAGAAGTGCATCGCCGCGGCGATGTCCGCCGACTCGGCGAGCAGGGTTCGCGGATAGATGCGTTCGAGCATCTCGCGCGGCCGCAGGTGCCGCTCGCCGTTCGGGTAGAGCAGGAAACCGGCCGCGTCGACCGTGACGCCATGCCGGATGGCCGTGAGCGTGTCCTGCAGCATGCGCCGGGACCGCCGGTGCATGTGGACGTCGCCCGTGGCGACCAGCGGCAGGCGCAGGCGCTTGCCGGTTGCCTGTAACGCGTCGAGGCGGTGGTGCTGCCGGCCGTCGGCCAGCAGCTCGACGGCGATCCAGAGCCGGTCGCGAAAGCATTCCCGCAGCCAGTGGTCCTCGGTATCGAGAGCACAGGCGGCGTCCGGCACCCACAGCGCAATACAGCCCGGGAGGCCGGTCTCGAAGTCCTCGCGACGAAGCCGGTAATGCCCTTTCTCGGCCGCGCGTCGCGCGCGCGTGATCAGCGCGCAGAGATTTGCATAACCCTGGCGCTCCCGTGCCAGCAGGACCAGTTTACGGCCGCTCGGCAGGCGGAGCTCG